>CBRGMI010000011.1:0-22398 GCA_967797495.1 uncultured bacterium | reverse complement strand
CGATCGACTATCCGCAGCCCGGGGGCCTCGGCTGGGACGGGCTCGCGGCTGTCGCAACTACGGCCCTGAGCGCCGACCCCCGTGGCTGGGACGTCACGATCTACAACCCCGACCTCGATCCCACACGTGTCCACGCGCGACGGATCGTCCGGTTCCTAGGATCCGTGATCGAGCAGGTATCTGATCTCGAGGCCTAAGGCTCGAGGATCGCCCGGACGTCGTCCTGCGAGAGGAGTCGACCTCGGAGGTCCTCGTCCAGCCTCGCGGCGATCCCTTCGACGATCGTCGCGGAACGACGGCGGAGGTCGAGCGCGGCGTCGTGGTCGCCGCGCTCGGCGTGCAGCAAGGACGACAGCGCGAGCGCCTCCCAGAGCACCCTTCGCTCACCGGTCCCTTCCGCGGACTCGATCGCCTCGGCGAGCGCTGCCTCGGCGTCGTCGACGCGGCCGGCTGCGGTGAGCGCCCTCGCGAGCGCCACGAGCCCCTCGGCCACCATGAGCCGCACGCCGGCCGATCGAAGACCGTCCACGAGCTCGCGGGCGATCGCCTCGGCCTTGGCCGGATCTCCGGCATCGAGCGCGAGCCGGGAGCGGACTCGCTCGGAGGAGACCAGGATGAACGTTCGATCGGGCTCCGGCAGCTTCGTCGGGTCGACCGCGTCGACCGCGTCCTGCGCTCCCGAGGCGTCCCCCAGAAGGATCAACGCCTCGGCTCGGACGGCGTGCGCGACCGACGCGGCGGGAGGGAGCTGCTCGTCGGCGATCTCGAGCGCCTCGTTCGCCAACGCGAGCGCGCCGGCGCCGTCGCCCACGTAGGCATGGATCTTGGCGAGATCGGCGCGTGTCCCGATCCCCGCGAACGAGAACCCACCGCGTTCCCCGAGCTCGCGGCAGCGCTCCAGGGATCGGATGGCCTCGCCGAGCTCCCCATGCGAGATCTCGGCGCGATAGATCGACATCAGCGCGATCGATTGGCCCCAGGGGTTGTCGATCTCCTCGGAGATGGCGAGCGCTCGCTGGGCGACAGAGAGCGCCGCCTCGTCGTCTCCGTGCAGGGCGTGGATGTTGCCGGTCACGGTCAGGTTCTCCCCCAGCATCGGGCCGTTGCCGAGGTCTTCCCACAGGCCCCGGGCCTCGTCGAGGCGCTCGGCCGCCGTCGCGAAGTCGGCATGGGCCATGTGGGCTCGCGCAACGTCGTTCAACGTGAACGCGAGTTGCTCGCGGTCGCCCAGCCCCCGTGCGATCGCGAGCGACGCCTCCCCGGCCTCGACGGCAGTTGCGGCGTCTCCACCCCCGTAGACGTTGGCCACCACGATGTTCCAGAGCGCGCGTGCCTCGGCCCCACGATCGCCGAGACGGCGCGCCATCGCCACGTTCTCGCCGGACAGCAGGCGCCCTCGTTCGGGATCGAACTTCGGGGTCGGGGTCGAGTACAGGAGCGCGATCCTCGTGGCGGCGGCGAGCTCGAAGGACTCGTCGCCCCGGTCGCGCGCCTCGGTTCGCATCTCCTCGTAGTTGTCGATGGCGTCGTCGTATCGCCCGGCGAGCTCGAGGGCGGTTCCCCGTCGTTCGTACAGCGATCGGACGCGTGGGGATTCGACGCGCAGGCGCCGCGCGGCGGTCAGTGCGTTCCGGTAGTGACCCCCCGCCTCCACGTGGGCGTAGAGGCGGGCGGCCGCGGCGCCGGCCAGCTCTGCGTAGACCAGCGTCTGCTCGTCGTCGCCGCTCTCGCGGAAGTGGTGCGCGAGCAGCGACGCGGCGTCGTCCAGGTGGTCGCCGCTCGCCGCCAGGATCGCCTCGGCGACGCGGCGATGCAGCTCCCGACGACGCTTCACCAGCAGGGACCCGTACGCGGCCTCCGCCGTCAGGGCATGCCGGAACGTGTACTCGGATCGGGACCCGACGGCCGTGGGCCAGATCAGGTCGCGCCGCACGAGCTCCTCGAGGTCGTCCTGGACGGCCTCCCCGTCGACGACCGCGCGAAGCAGCCCACCGTCGAACGACCTGCCGATGACCGACGCCGCCTGGAGCGTCCCGCGTGCGCGCTCCGGCAGGCGGTCCAGGCCGGCCGTGATGAGGCTCTGCACGCTGTCCGGGATGGCGACCTCGAAGGAGTCCCCGGCGAGCCGCCACCCGCCATGGATCGGCTCCACGACACCGCGATCGATCATCGCCCGGGCGACCTCCTGGACGAAGAGCGGGTTGCCCTCGGTGGCGGCGACGATCCGCGACGTGATCGCGCCGGGTGCGTCCCCGAGCGGGAGCAGCTCGCCGATCAGTCGATCGCTCTGTTCCCGCGACAGGGGAGCGAGCTCGATGACGTTCGACCGACCCGGGAGCTCGGTCTCGACCCACTCCTTGAACCGCCACGAGGCGGCCGCCCGGTCGGGCCGAAAGGTGATCAGGAAGACGATCGGCGCCTCGCCGACCAGCCGGACGGTCGCCCGGATGAGCTCCAACGACGCGTGGTCGCACCAGTGCAGGTCCTCGAACACGATCAGCCGTCGCCCGCCCTGGGCGAGGGCGGAGCCCACCAGGAGGTCGGTCACCTCTCGCTGGAACCGCTCCCCCTCGAGGCGCGGCTCGTCCTCGCGTTCCACGCCGAGGAGCGCCCGGGCGACGCGTTCGCTTCGGTCCGCCCACCCCTCCGGCGCGGTCTTCATCAGCTCGGCGATCTTTGCCCGCACGGTCTCGGCCCCGTCCGTCTCGGCGATGTCGGCTCGCTCGCGGATCACGCGTCGGTACTGCGCGTAGGGCTGCATGGTGTCGTAGGGCACGCACTGCCAGGTATCCCATCGATGGTCGTCGTCGGGGACCAGATCCGCCCAGATCGCCTTCGCCTCTTCGACGAGCCGGCTCTTCCCAAGGCCCGGATCGCCCGTGATCATGAGGACCGAGCCTCCCCGCTGCTCGACTCCTCGGAGCGCGGATCCGATGACGCCGATCTCCCGGTCCCGACCGATCAACGCCGCCTCCAACGCTCTCGCCGCGCGAACCTTCCACGGGGAAGCCAGCCGCCCACGCACGCGATACGAGCGCACCGGCCGGCTCTTCCCCTTCAGCTCGACGCCGCCGAGCGGCTCCACGTCGAACAGGTCGTGCACGAGCCGGTAGGTGTCCTCGGTGATCTGCACCGTGCCGGGCTCGGCCGTCTGCTCCATGCGCGCGGCGACGTTCACGGCGTCTCCCATCGCCGTGTACTCGCGCCTGAGGTCGCTTCCCACCTCGCCGACGACGACGGGTCCGGTATTGATCCCGACACGAACGTTCAGGTCGAGGCCGCGCTCACGAGCGAGCCGATCGCGAAAGGGCGCGATCGAACCCACGATCTCGAGCCCGGCCATGACGGCACGCTGCGGGTCGTCCTCGTGTGCCTTCGGTGCGCCGAAGAACGCCAGGATCGCGTCGCCCATGAGCCGTGCCACCGTGCCCTCGTAGCGATACACGGGCGTGATGAGGTGCTCGTAGGCGCCGTTCATCACGTCGGTCCACTCCTCGGGATCGAGGCGCTCCGCCATCGATGTCGATCCCCGCACGTCGCAGAACAGCATCGTGACGATGCGTCGCTCGCCGGCCGGTTCCGGCGCCGGGGCCTCGGGGGGCGTCAGGCGGGCGCCGCACGCGTTGCAGAACCTCGCCCCGACGGGATTGTCCGCATCGCATACGGGGCAGGCCGGCATGGTCGAACCATAGCTCCGGCCCCCGATGGCGGCGCGCTCGGCCTAGCCGGGCGCGCGATCGTTCAGGCGGCGGCCGGTGGGATGTTCTGGTTGAGACGGAACACGTTCGTGGGGTCGTAGCGTGCCTTGATCTGGCGCAGGCGATCCCACGTGGCGCCCGGGTACGCCGCGCGGACCCGCTCCTCCCCCTCGTCGCCGAGGAAGTTGACGTACGCCCCGTCGTCGCGCTGATGGAGCGCGCCGGCGAACCCATCGACCCACGGGCCGTGCACCTCGCTCTCGTCGGGCCGCTCGAAGATCGCGACGACGTTGACCATGATCGGGCTCGTGCGGTGCGCGAACGCCGTCGCATCGACGGGCACCCGTGCCATCGCCCCGCCCAGCGTTCGGAGCTGCGCCACGCCGCCGCCGACCGGCCCGCCCCCCGACGTCGCGGTCGAGGCCTCCAGGTGCTCGAGGATCGTCTCGGCCTCGGCGCGCCCGATGTGGTCGACGAACATCGTCCGGGTGATCGCGACGGGGTGGTACTCCTCCTGCTCGGGCGGGTAGACCTCCGGGTACGGCATGGGCCGGAGCATGTCTGCCACCGGCTCGGCGAGCGCCCGGAACGGCGCGAGGGCGCGTTGCCCCGCGTCCGTGTCTCCGGCGTAGGCCATGAGCGCCATGATCACCGGCTTGCCGTGCGCCTCCTCGGGCACGAACGGCAACGGTGGAGCCTTCATCACGTTCGCGATCGTCCCGAGCTCCTCGGGCGACCCCTCCGACTCGGCCATGAACCCGGCGATCGTGTCGGCCGTCGCGGGAAGCATGAGCATCCCGCCGACGACCGTGTCGAGCTCGTGCAGGCGGAACCTGAACCGGGTCGCGACGCCGAAGTTGCCGCCGCCTCCCCGGATCGCCCAGAACAGGTCCGGTTCGCTCTCGGCATCGACCCGACGGATCTCGCCGTCGGCCGTCACGACGTCGGCGGCAAGCAGGTCGTCGATCGTGAGTCCGTGTTTGCGCGCGAGGTACCCGATCCCGCCGCCGAGTGTGATCCCACCGATCCCGACCGAGCCGGTGTCGCCGAACCCGACCCCAAGACCGTACGCGTTGGCCGCGGCGCTGAACTCGCCGGCGGTCAGCCCCGTCTGGGCCCATACGGTGCGCCCCGCGACGTCGATGTCGAACGCACGCAGGTCGGACAGGTCGATCACGATTCCACCCTCGGACACGCCGTGGCCCGGGATGCTGTGGCCGCCGCTCCGAACGGCGAGCTCGACACCGGTCTCGCGTGCCAGCGAGACGACCCGCGAGACGTCCATGTCGTCCCTGACGCGGACGATGGCCGCCGGTCGACGGTCGATGCCACCGTAGAAGACCGTCCGGGCCTCGTCGTACTCGGGATCCTCGGGTCCGATGACCCGTCCGCCGACGTCGGTCCGGAGCTTCGAGATGGAGATGCTGGAGCCGCTCACGACCGCCTCCTCTCGGGTGGCTCCGCAACGACCCGACGTCGCGCGGGAACTCATCGGTCACGATGCCCCCGAACGGGCGTGGGGCATACCAAGGTGACGAGATCTCCCCGCGTCCTGTGACAGCTCGTGCCTGCGATCCCTTGTCTCTATGCGTTAGGACTCGTAGAGCGCGGTGCTCGGAACTCTGGACTTCGTCGACAGCGTGGAACCGCGCGGACTTCCTCCCGCCCACATCGGGATCAACGCCGGCCCGATCGCGATCTCCGGAGCGGTGAGGGGATGAGGTACGGCCTCGGTCGCGTGGCCGCTAGTCGTCCAGGCTGCCCATGGACATATTGACGGTCGTTCCCGTCATTCCGCTCGCCCGATCGGAAGCCATGAATGCCGCAACGTTCGCCACCTCATCCAACGTCATGAGCCGTCGCGCATGGGTCCTTCCTGCGATCACCTCTTGCCACTGTTCCCAGGTCATGCCGGAGAGTCCGTGTGCCTTGGCGTCGAAGACCTCCTTCAGCGAGCCCGCCTCGGGTATGCCGTAGGGCCGCAGGCCGACCACGCGGATCCTCTGAGGTGCGAGCTCGGCCGAGAGCTCTCGCGTGAGTGCCTCCTTCGCGGCCTGCGCCGGCCCGTAGCCCCCGTTCAACGGGGTACCCGTCCGCGAGGGGACCGCCGTGACGGTCATGATCACCCCCGTTCCGTTCGGAACCATGTGCCGTGCAGCCAGGCGCGCGGTCAGGAAGTACGACCTCGTGTAGGCCGCGATCGGCAGGGAGAACTGCTCGACATCCAGCTCGACCAGCGGCACACCCACGATGTTGATGTCCGGGATCCCGACCGCGTTGAACGAGATGTCGACGCGGCCCGCCCCATCGATCACGGACCGCAGATGCTCGCCCACGGCCCGCTCGTCCAGTGCATCGCACTCCGCCGCCTCGGCGGATCCGCCGGCGGCAACGATGTCGTCGGCGACCGCCTCGACCGGTGCCCGGAGGCGCCCGGTGAGGAAGAGCCTGGCGCCCTCCTGCGCGAAGGCGCGGGCGACTGCGCCGCCGATCGCCCCTCCGGCCCCGTAGACCACCGCGACCTTGTCCCTCAGGATCATCGCTGGCTCCTTTCCGTGCCCTGGTCTGTGCCCTGGGTCCACCTGGTGATGCAGACGCCGCGACAGTCGCAAAGCGGGCGCCCGCCAACCGCCCAGTTCGGCCCTCGGCCTGCGTCCATACAGGAGTGGACAAGGAGAGCGAGAGACGTGAGGCTGGACGAGGCGGTGACGACGGACCTGATCTCCAGGGCGCGGGCCGGGGACGGCGAGGCGTTCCGAGAGCTGACCGAGCCCTACCGGCGAGAGCTCCAGGTGCACTGCTACCGGATGCTCGGATCCTTCCAGGACGCCGAGGACGCGCTGCAGGACACGCTGCTGACCGCCTGGCGAGGGCTCGGGGGGTTCGAGGGACGAGCCTCGATCCGAACCTGGCTCTACCGGATCGCCACGAACCGGTGCCTCGACGCGCTGCGCTCGGCCAGCCGACGCCCGGCCAAGGAGTGGGACATCGCCGAGTATGAGCCGCCGGAGCCGTCCGGGCTCGGCGACGTCGTCTGGCTCCAGCCGTTCCCCGACGCCCTGCTCGAGGGTGCGATCGACGCGCCGCTCGGCCCCGAGGCCCGCTACGAGCAGACCGAGGCGATCTCCCTGGCCTTCGTGACGGCGCTCCAGGTGCTGCCGCCTCGCCAGGTCGCCGTGCTCGTTCTGCGCGACGTCCTCGGTTTCCACGCGGACGAGGTGGCCGACATGCTGGTTTCGACCGTCGAGTCGGTGACGAGCGCCCTCAAGCGAGCCCGCGCCAACCTGCAGCGCCGCTTGCCGCCGGCCGCCGTACGCGGACCGGCTCCCGCTCCCGATTCAGCCTCCGAGCAGGCGATCGTGGCGAGGTTCGCGAGCGCGTGGGAGTCCGCCGATGTCGACGCGCTGGTCGCCCTTCTGACGGACGACGTCTTCGTCTCGATGCCACCGGTGCCCTTCGAATACGAGGGCCGAGACGCCGTGGCCCGCTTCTCCGCCAGCATCTTCGGCTCGGGCCGCAGGTTCGACCTCGTGCCGACGCGAGCCAACGGTCAGCCGGCGTTCGGTGCCTATCTGCGCGCCCCGACCGGCATCCGCCACGGCACGGGCCTCTACGTCCTCACTCTCACCGGCGACCGGATCCGCGCCATGACTCGCTTCGACAACGGCGTGCTCCCATGGTTCGGGCTCCCGCGATCGCTCCCGAGTCGATAGCCGAGAGGTTCCGCGATCAGCAGGTGACGTGCAGGATCGCGTTCGTGTCCGCAGGCTCGGCGTCCAGCACTCGAATGGCCTCGCGGGTCGGGACGGTCACCAGCGTCACCTCCCGGCGCGCGGCCTCGGCCGTGACCTCGTCCATCACGGGCAGGGCTCCGCTCGCTCCCGTGCCCACGACCAAGCGCCGGCAGTCCCAGGGGATGTCCTCCTCGACGGACAGCGGCGTGTGTCCGAACGCACCGCGGAACGGCTTCGACGCCTTCTTCTTCCGCCGACGGACCCGCCCCCGAGTGATCACGACGTCGTGTTCGTAGTCCACTCCGTCGATCCGGATCGAGCCGAACGTGAATCTGTCGATGTGCATGCGCTCGTCGACGTCAGGGTACCCCGGCGGATCGCACACCATGCACCCCCACGCACGCGATAGGACCCGTTCCTGCCGTGCCGTGGCGAGCCCGGTCGAGCCTCACCGCCGGTGTCAGTCTCTTCTGTCCTCGCGGCGCTCCTTGCGGCGTCGGTGACGGCGCATGACACCCACCCCGAACCAGACCAACGCCCCCAGGAGCGCAGAGGCGAGCGTGAGCAGCCAGAGCGGCCATGTGAAGCCCCAGAACAGGAAGTCGAGACGGACGCTCTCGGTGTTCTGGAGCATGAAGATGAGCAGCAAGCCCACTCCGGTCAGCGAGGCGATGGCGCCGGCCCCGAGCCCACGCGCTTGGGCCTGGGAGCCGCTGTTACCGGGTCCGTCGCGCATGACCACTCCCCCCTCTTTGGTCGTAACGGTCGAGCCCGACTCTACGCCGGCGATCCCGGTCGAGGACAGGGAGCGTTGCTGGAACCGTCCCGAGCACGGACGAGGAGTTTTGAGGAACGAGATGACCGCGAGGATGCCAGACATCCTGTCCGCCATGCCGATCTTGGTGTCGAGGAGATGGTGCTTCGTCAACTCGAGCTCGGCGGCGAGGTACCCGTCTCGGAACGGTCGGAGGTTCGCGCTCCAGTAATGCCTCGGCCAGAACGCCGCTTTCGCCGTCGAACGTCATCGGGACCAGCACCGGTTCCGGCGTCCGGTTACTGTTCGCAGACCCTTGTCAGTCAGCGACGAGATCGTCGACGAGCGCCCGCCGGAGCGCGCTGGTCCACGCAGGGCGCGGTCCGGGCGCCGGATCAGACGCAAGCTCGTGCCCTATGCGCTGGCGGTCCCCGGCGGCGCGTGGCTCCTCGGCTTCTTCCTCGTTCCGCTCGGGATGACGGTCTACACGTCGCTGCAGAGCGGCGGCCTGCTCCTCGGTGGGTTCCACTTCACGTGGCAGTTCTCCAACTACGTCGATGCGCTCACCGATGGCCAGGAGTTCCTGGTCCGATCGATCCTGTATGCCGGAGCAGTCACGACGATCGCCCTCCTCATCACCTACCCGATGACGTACTGGATCGCGTTCTACGCGGGGAGATGGAAGGCCTCACTCCTGTTCTTGATCCTCGCGCCCTTCTTCGTGTCGTTCATCATCCGAACCGTGCAGTGGGGGTTCCTCCTCGCCGACAACGGCGTCATCCTCGGCCCGCTCAAGCACCTCGGCCTGCTGCCGGATGGCTTCCAGATCCTCGCGACGCCGGCCGCGGTCATCGCGGGCATCACGTACAACTACCTCCCGTTCACGGCGCTCCCGGTCTTCGTCGCACTCGATCGGATCGACAAGGAGCTCGTGGTTGCCGCCAAGGACCTCTATGCGAGTCGGTGGCAGGCGTTCCGACGGATCGTGCTCCCACTCTCGGTGCCGGGGATTTTCGCCGCGATCGTGCTGACCTTCGTCCCCGCGACCGGCGACTACATCAACGCAGAGGTGCTCGGCGGACCGGGGACGACGATGGTCGGGAACGTGATCCAGTCGAAGTTCCTGGTCGAGGGCGACTATCCGGAGGCGGCCGCCCTCTCGGTCGTCCTCATGATCGTGATGCTGCTGCTTGCGCTGATCTACGCCAGGATGCTCGGGACGGACGACCCGTCCACCGAACTGGTGCCGGCTCTGCGGACGACGACTCGGCCGACCGGGAGGAGGCGGTGGACGCGACTGATCCTTCCCGCGTACACCGGCGCGGTGATCCTCGTTCTCACGCTGCCGGTCCTCGTGATGATCCTGTACGGCTTCAACGACGTGCCCGGCGATCGACAATCGGCGCGGTTCTTCGGCTTCACGCTGGACTGGTACATCAACCTGTTCAGCGAGAGCGGCCTCACGGAGGCGCTTCGCAATTCGCTGTGGATCGCTCCGGTGAGCGCCCTCGTGGCGACGATCCTCGGAACCCTCCTGGGACTGGCCCTCGGTCGCTACCGCTTCTCGGGACGCGCCGTGGCCGGCTTCGTGATCTTCCTCGCGATCGCGATCCCCGAAATCCTGTTCGGAGCGTCGCTCCTCTCGCTGTTCGTGGCGACAAGGGCGCCACTCGGCCCGAGAACGGTGTTGGTGTCACACATCGCGTTCAGCGTCGCGTTCGTCGCGGTGACGGTCCGCGCGCGCATCCACGGGATGGGGCGGACGTTGGAGGACGTGGCGCAAGACCTCTTTGCGACCCCGATAACGACCTTCGTCCGCGTCACGCTCCCCCTGATCTTCCCGGCCGTCCTTGCGGGGTACCTGCTCGCGTTCGTCCTCTCGCTCGACGACTTCGTCATCACGTCATTCGTGCGCGGGCAGATGAACACGTTTCCGATCTGGGTCTACGGTGCGTCGAGGATCGGCATCCCTCCACAGGTGAACGTGATGGGGACACTGCTGTTCGCCACCGCGCTCGCCCTCGCGCTCGCGAACATCGCCGTCGTCCAACGCGGGTCGCGGTCACGGGGCGAGATCCCGGCGGATCGGAGGGTTCGAGGTTAGCCTCGAGGTTCGTCGGGCCACGGTTCGGGGCGGTACTGGAACACCTCGAGGTCGTTCCCGTCGGGGTCCGTGAAGTAGCAGCACCATCCCCAGGTCTCGTCGAAGATGTCCGAGACCCGAGCGACGCCACGGCGCTCGAGCCGTTCGACCGCCCCGCGGATGTCGTCCGTACGGAAGGCGAGGATCGGGCCCGGGCGCCGCTCGGCGGGGGGCGGTGGAAGGGCGTGCATCGCCTCGTCCAGGAACTCGATCTCCGGTTCCTCGTGATCGGGATCCCGCGCGTGCAGCTCGCTCCAGGTCTCGTCCGGCCGGTACTGCGCGCCGTCGCCGGGACGCTCGCTCATCCGGAACCCCAACACGTCGCGGTACCAGGCCGCGAGCCGTCCGACGTCGGACGTCCGGAACGCGATGGTCGCGAACCGGAGCTCGGCGCGGTCGGGACGCGGGCTCACCCTGCGGGCTCCGGCACGAGCTCGCCGGCGAGCTGTCGCATGCCCGCGAACGTGCTCCCAGGGACCCCCTCGAGCCCGCCCGCGTCCGCATCGAACCCGAGGCTGAGCACGTGCAACAGCGCGTGCGTGAAGCCGAGCTCCACCGTTCGCGCGCGCAACCGTTCCACGATCGTCCCCGGTGGGCCGACGATGGCTCCGAGCCACGTCTCCCACGTCGTCTCGAGCAGGCGCGGGTCGTACATACGGGATCTGAGCGCGAGCTCCTCGAAGACGCGTTCGGCCGGCGTGTTCCCATCGGTGATCACGACGCCGAGGTGACGCGCCGCGGTGAGTTCGTCGGGGTCGCGGTCGCGTCGTTCGCACGCCTCGACCAACCGAGGAACGACCTCCGCGGCGACCTCGTCGTCCCCCCATTCCACGATGACGCCGTCGGCGAGCTCGGCGGCGACGCGTGGCATGACCACGGCGCTCGTGTTCAGGCCGATCCAGATCGGCGGATGAGGCTGCTGCAACGGCTTGGGGTTGTTGACGGCGTCTCGCAGGGAGAAGTACTCCCCGTCGAAGTTCGACATGTCCTCGGTGTACAGGAGTTTCTGAACCTGCAGGTGCTCACGGAGTAATGCCACGCGCTCCCTGGGCGTTTCGGGGAACGGGAGGCCCCACTGGGTGTAGTGCTGCACGGTGGTGGGGTCGCCGGCGCCGATCCCGATGGTGAGTCGACCGTTCGAGACGTGATCGACGGTGGAGGCCGCCCTGGCGAGCAAGGCCGGGTGTCGTCGGGGCGCCGGCGAGACCATCGAGCCGAGTCGGATCGTCGAGGTGGAGGCGGCGAGCGCCGACAAGGCGGTCCAGCAATCCAGGATCGGGGTCCGCCGGTCGAGCAGCTCGGTGGGGTGTGGGAAGACGTTGTCTTCGTGCCAGATCGCCGGGAAGCCGAGGCGTTCGGCCTCGCGCCAGATCTCGCGCGCCTCATCGAACGCCATCCCCTCGCCGAGAGGGAAGATGCTGATCTCCAGGGGTTGCGTCAAGTAGTCACACCCGACGATGCATGGACGGCACCCCGCGACGAGGCATCCCTTGCGGATCCGAGGCTTTCAATATAGAACAAAGATGTTCATGGCATGAAACTCGCGTTCGCCGTGAGCGACCGGTCGACGAGCGCGATACAGGACCGGACCTCGTTGCAGGGCAACGTCTACGTCGGGAGGGGCGATGACGGGACCGAACCATCCGGTGGATCCGCGCTTGCTCGCGGGGTTGGCTCGGCATCCGCTCACGCGCCGACGATTCCTGCGCGCGGCCGGGGTGGGCGCGGCCGGCATCTCGCTCGCCTCGCTACTCGCCGCGTGCGGGGGAGGCGATGACCAGACGGCGTCCGGCCCGTCGGGTGCCGCCACCGGGTTCGATTGGGCCGCGCAGGAGAAGACGGGATCGTTCACGTTCGGGAACTGGCCCTTCTACATGGACAAGGGCAAGGTCGACGGGGAACCGGGACATCCCTCGCTCGCCCGGTTCACGCAGGACACGGGTATCGAGGTCGACTACCAGGAGGTCATCCAGGACTACGGCTCGTTCTTCACGCAGATCCAACCGGTCCTGGCGGCCGGCCAGTCGACCGGGTACGACCTCATCATGATGAGCTTCCCCAGGTGGCTCCCCCAGATGCGCGACCTCGGATATCTGATCCCGCTGGACCACTCGCGCATGCCCAACTTCGACGAGTACGTGGCCGACAAGTACAAGGATCCGAGCTGGGACCCGGGCAACGCGTACGGATCGCCCTACTTCTCGATCATGACCGGGATCGGGTACAACATCGACGTCACCGGTCGCGAACTCACGTCGCTGGACGACCTGTTCAGCGATGAGTTCGCCGGGAAGGTCGGGATGCTGATCGGCGTTCCCGAGGACCTGCCGAACCTCGCCCTGCTGGCGGTCGGCGTCGAGCCCTCGGAGTCCACGCCCGAGGATTGGCAGCGCGCCGCCGACCTGCTCATCGAGCAGCGGGATGCGGGGATCGTGCGCAAGTACTACGGGCAGGGCTATATCGGCGAACTCCAAAACGGGAACCTGGCCGTCTCGATGGCGTGGGGACCGGATATCTTCCAGTCCAACCTGCAAGGGTTCGACAACCTGCGGTTCGCGATCCCCGACGAGGGTGGGCTGCTCGCCGTGGACACGCTGTGCATCCCCAAGGGCGCCGACCATCCGCTCGACGCGCTCACCTACATCGACTACATCTACCAGCCCGAGATCATGGCCATGATGACGAGCTGGATCCAGGGCGTGCCGCCGGTGCCCGGGGCCAAGGAAGTTCTCGCCAGCACCGGGTACCAGGATCTGGCCGACAGCCAGCTGATCTTCCCGGACGAGGAGACCTACGCGAAGCTGCACGAATACCGGTCGCTGACGCCGGAGGAGCAGCAGGAGTTCGACGACCTGTTCCTGCCGATCTACCTCAACTGATACCGACCGACCTGCCGGCGATCACGTCTCCCACAGGGCAAGCGGCAGGGTGTTCAGCACGCGGTGACCGTTCTGCGTGATCTGGATCATCTGCTCGAGGACGACGCCGCCGACGCCCATCACCCCCACCCCGGGCTCGATACACAGGCACATCCCTGGGCGAAGGACCACGTCGCCGTCGGGCAGACCTATCGGCGCCTCGTGCTGTCCGGCCCCGATCCCGTGCGGCATGTAATCACCCCACCAGGCATCTCCGAACCCGGCCTCGGTCACCGCCGCCTTGGCGGCGTGATGGATGTCGTTCACCGTGGCCCCAGGACGCGCCGCGTCGATGCCCGCCAGGATCCCCGAGCGAACGGCGTCCAGCATCCTCAGCTGCTCGGCGTCCGGCCCTCCGACCACTGTCGAACGGCACATATCGCCGTGGTATCCGGAAACCCGGGCGCCGCAATCCAAGACGACAAGGTCTCCCCGTGCGAGTTTCCGATCCCTCGGCAGGAACGTCATGAGTCCCGTCCTCGGTCCGGCGCCCATGACCGTGGTGAACGAGAGCTCGGCGCCCGCCTTGCGGATCCGGTACTCGGCCTCGGCGACCACGTCGAACTCGTTCGCGCCCTCGACGGCCGCCTCGATCCCCGCGGCCATCCCCAGGTCGGAGATTCGAGCCGCTTCCTCGAGGAGACCGATCTCGAGCTCGGACTTGACCATCCGCTGCTCCTCGGTGAGCCGCTGAGCGTCCACGATGGTCACGTCCGGGACGAGCGAGGTGAGCCGTTCGAGGATCCGGGCGGGAAGCGTCCGCATCCCGCTTATGCCGACACGGTCGCCGTCCCCGGCGTGCAGTGCGATCAGCTCCGCGAGCGTGTCGGCGGGCCGTGCGTCGAAGATCACGGAGCCCGCGACGGCTTCCTCGCGCGCTCGCTCGAGGTCCCAGGAGGCGTCCGTGATCAGCGTGGTCTCGCCCGAGCGTGGGACGAAGACGAACGAGACCTCCTCGTCGATGCACGACCATCGGGCGAGATACCACAGGTCGGCGGGGGCGTAGTCGCGATGCGCCCCGAAGCACACGACGGACGACAGGCCGCTGTCGGCCATCCGTTCCTGGAGCTCGGTGACCCTGCCGGCGATCTCCTCGACCGTGATGACCGGGGGCGTCGTCGCGGCAGCCGTCTCGGTCACAGGGCGGCCGGCGTGATGATCCACAGCACGATCGCCGAGGCCGTGCGTGACGGGTTCGCCCACGAGTGCGGCTCACGCGGCGAGATCAGGAAGGCATCGCCCGCTCGCAGCCGGTGCGAATCGTCGCCGATCGCGACGTCGAGCGAGCCCCGAAGCACATAGATCAGCTCGGCGTCGGCGTCGAACGCATGAGGATCGTCTCCGCTGCGGCCGCCGGGCGCGATCGTGGACTCGATCACCTGGAGGTTCCGCTCCCAGCGCGGCGTCAGGACCACGTCCTCGATGTCGAAGCCGCCGAAGTTCACGATCTGGCGCTCGGACCTTCGGACCACGTTGGTGCGGGGCCGTTCGAACAGTGACCCGATCCGCACGTTGAGGAGCTCGCAGATCCGCAGGAGGGTCCCGACCGAGGCGTTCGTCTCGTCCCGTTCGAGGAGGCTGATGAAGCCGTTGGACAGGTCCGCCGCCGTGGCGAGCTCCGCGATCGTCATGCCTCGAGCGCGACGAGCCTCCCGGAGCCGTGCGCCGATGCGGGGCGAATGGATCGCCCGATCCGGTTCCTCTGGGTTCGAGGCGCGGGCGCTCCCGTGTGGCGCCACGTCACTTACGGCCTCTCGCGCACGTCGACCCGGATCTCCTGACCGTCCGTTTCGTGAAGAACGGCGACCGGTTCCGGGCGTTCGACGAGCTCGATCCACGTCCCGTCGGGATCGATCGCGTACAGGACCTTCGCGCCGTGCCAGGACCCTTGCTCGGTCAGGCGAACGGGCTTCGAGACGACTCGAACCTGGGCCTCGCGCAGTCGAGCATGCGTCGCGTCGATGTCGCCGACCTGGAGACCGATGTGGGCGGCACCCGGATCCCACAACGACTTGGTGACCGGCGACCCGGTTGGATCGAGGAACTGGACGAGCTCGAGCGTCGTGCCGTCGCCCAGATCCACGTCGGCCCACAGGATCCGAACCCGGTTCAGGCCCATCATGAGCGCGATCTCCCGGTCGTCCGATTTCCCGCGAGCGGCGACCTCGAGCCCGAGGACGTCCGCGTAGAACGCGACCGAGGCGTCGAGATCGCCGCACGTGACCGACACGTGATCCAGGCCCGACACCTTCGCGCTCCGGGCGAGCTCCGTGGGGTCCCCCTCACTGCGCAAGGTACCCTCCGTCGACCACGAGATCGGATCCGGTCACGAAGGATGACTCGTCCGACGCGAGGTACAGGACGGCGTACGACACCTCGATCGGCTTGCCGGCGCGGGCCATGGGCGTCATCCCGATGTCATGGTCGCGGATCTCGTCCTCCAGGTCATCCGTCATCGGTGTCTCGATGAACCCCGGGCAGATCGTGTTCACCCTGATGCCATCCTTGACGTAGGAGAGGGCCGCCGAGCGGGTCATCTGTCGGACCGCTCCCTTGCTCGCCTGGTAGGCGATGTAGTCGTCCGCCCCCACGACACCCAGCGTGGACGAGACGTTGATGATGGAGCCACCCCCGGCGCGGCGCATCGCCGGGACGGCGTACTTCATGCCGAGGAACATCCCGGTCTGATTCACGGCGATCACGCGATGCCAGGCCTCTAGTTCTTCGTCGATCGCTCCGCCCTCGTCGATGACGCCCGCGTTGTTGACCAGCACGTCGAGACGACCGAACGTCTCCTCCGACAGCTCCACGGCGGCGACCCAATCCTCCGGCCGTGTGACGTCGAGCAGGATCGCCTCGGCGGCCCCGCCTCGCGCTCGGATCTCGTCCGCGACGAAGTGAACCTCCTTCTCCAGGACGTCGCCGAGGACCACGCTCGCACCCTCGTTCGAGAAGAGCTCGGCGTGCACGGCTCCCTGCCCGCGGGCCGCACCGGAGATGAGCGCCACCTTGCCATCGAGCCGACCTGTCATCGAGCCCTCCCCCCGAGTCGTTCGGGAACGACATCGCGCGCGAACACGTCGTCGATCGTCTCCGCCCGCTTCACGATCTCGGCCTCGGACCCGTGCACGAGCACGGTGGCGGGCCGGGGTAGCGCGTTGAAGTTGGCGGCGCTCGCGTCTTGATACGCGCCGGTGTCCAGGAACGCCAGGACCTCTCCACCGACGAGCTCGGGCAGCGGTTCCGAGGGCACCATGAGATCGAATCCACAGCTGATCCCCACGATGTCGGCCGGACCGGTCGGTGTCGCATCCGCGCGCGAGGCCACGACGACGTCCCATCGGTTGTGTTCGATGAGCGAATCCGGCAGGAACATCTCGGTCGTGTCGGTCTCGACCCAGCGCCACGGGATCGGCGACGATTCGCGCTTGGTATCGACGACGGTCGCGAGGTGGATGCCGGCGTCGGCATACATGCGCCGGCCCGGCTCGACCTCCAGCGTCAGCCCCTGATATGGGATGCGGTGTCGTTCGAGCTCGGACCGGAGCGACGTCGTGATCGCCTCCGCGTACGATCCGATCGATGGGGCCTGGCGTCGGGGGACGTCGGCCAGACGGTTGAGGAGACGGCCCGTCGGGTCACGGGGGACCGCGAAACCACCTCCGAGGTCGATCTCGCGTGGGTTCCATCCATCCCACTCGTGGATGAGCTCGGCCATGAGCTCGACGAGCGCGTGGATCATCCGACGGTACAGACCCGTCTCCGCCCGGTGCCGAGGCATATGCGCGTGGACGCCGGTGAGATCGACGTGCTCCGAGGCGATCGCCTTGCGCCCGAGCGGGATCACGTCCTCGGTCGGGATGCCGGCCTTGTACGAGCGGGTTGCCTCCGAGACGGGGATCTCCTCATCGACGAAGTCGGTCGGCTCCGCCACGTCCGGCAGCTCCGGTCGCAAACGGACACGGATACTGGCGATCCGGCCAAGACGACGGGCGGCATCCTCGATGAGTGACAATTCCCGCGCCGAGTCGATCGTGATCCGCGCGCCGGCGGCCACCGCGTCCTCGATGAGCTTCGCGCTCTTGGCTGAGCCGTTGACGGAGATGAGCTCCGCCGGGACGTTCGCTCGGAGGGCGGCGCTCAGCTCCGCCTCGCCGAACGTGTCGCATCCCATCCCCTCCTGCGAGAGCACGTGCCGCAGCGCGAGCGTGTAGTTGGCCTTGAGCGAGGGGAGGATGCGCACGGGGCCCTCGGGCCACCGATCCCGGAAGGCTCCCGCGAACGCGCGGGCGTTGCGGCGAAGCTGATCCTCCGATACGACGAACAGCGGTGTGCCGAAACGATCCGCCAGCGCGACGCATGAGACATCCTCGACGTAGAGCCGACCGTCGCGAACACTGAGCATCTCGTCGATACGTCGCATCGTCGAGCCAGCTGGTCGCAAGGGGTACCCCTCCCTCGCCGGAGTCTATACAACGAAACAAGTTTCAGCAGAAGAGAACCAGGCTTCTGCCGTCGGGACGCCGGGCTGGCAATGGCGGCAGAATGGACCCAAGGAGGGCCGAATGAGCGAACACCAGTCCACCCCACGCGAGGACGGCCTCTCGATGCCGGCGGAGTGGGAGCCGCACGAGGCCTGCCTGATGGAATGGCCTACCCTGACGCGCAAGGCGCTCTGGGGGGACCGGTTCGAAGAGGCCGAGCGCGACTACGCGACGGTGGCCAACGCGATCGCGGCCTTCGAGCCCGTCGTCATGGTCTGCGATCCCGAGCAACAGGCCGAGGTCCGCCGGCGCTGCGGCGAGGGCGTCGAGGTCCTTCCGCTTCCGATCGACGACTCGTGGATGCGCGACAACGGCCCGATCTTCGTTCGGGACGCGTCGGGCCGGATCGCCCTGGTCCACTTCGGGTTCAACTCGTGGGGCGAGAAGTACCTGCCGTACGACCGCGACGCGCAGGTCCCGCGCCTCATCGCCGAGCACCTCGGGATGCGGCGCTACGAGGCTCCGTTCGTGCTCGAGGGCGGCTCGTTCTTCGTCGACGGGGAGGGGACCCTGATCACGACCGAGCAATGCCTGCTGCACCCCAACCGCAACCCGACGCTGTCGCGCGAGCAGATCGAGCGGGGCCTGCGCGACTACCTGGGTGTCGAGGCGATCGTCTGGCTGGAGTTCGGCCACTCCACCGATCGCGACACCGATGGCCACATCGACGGCATCGCCCCGTACCTCGCGCCGGCGACGGTGGCGCTCCTGCTCCCCGAGGACCCGGCCGACCCTGACCACGAACGCGGGCGCGCCAACCTGGACCGGCTGCAGCGCGCCCGCGACGCGAAGGGGCGAGCCTTCGAGGTGATCCCGTTCGAGACCCGTCCACCCGGCGTCGTCCCGTACCTCAACTTCTATCTCGCCAACAACGGCGGCCTGGTGATGCCGATCGCCGAACGACCGGAGGACGAGCAGGCGATCGAGCAGATCGCGAAGATGTTCCCCGAACGCGAGGTCGTGCCCGTGCCGGGCAACTGCCTCAACGAAGGCGGCGGGGGACCGCACTGCATCACCCAGCAGCGTCCCGCGGGCGTGGCCGTCCCGGCGTGAGATGTACCTGAACCCGACCGAGGAGGATCGCCTGCGGATCTTCGCCGCGGCCGAGCTCGCGCGGCGCACGCTGGAACGCGGGCTCGCGCTCAACGCCCCGGAGGCGACGGCGCTGATCTGCGACGAGATGCACATGGCGGCGCGGTCCGGCGCCTCGTTCGACGAGGTGATCGAGGCCGGCCGGCGGGCGGTCCAGGCCGGCCAGCTCCTCGAAGGCGTTGCCGTGCTCATCGACGAGATCCGGCTCGAGGTGCTGCTCGACGAGGGGAGCCGGCTCGTCGTGCTGCGGAGGCCGTGGGGGTGAACGAGCGGATCGAGCTCGCGCCCGGCCGCGACCGGATCCGCCTCGCGGTGACGAACACGTCGGCCCGGATCGTCCGCGTCTCCTCGCACTACCCCTTCTGGCGGACCAATCGCCGCCTCGAGTTCGATCGCGAGGCCGCGCGCGGGTTCCGCCTCGACGTCCCCGCGGGCTCGTCGATCGGGTTCGCGCCGGGCGAGACCCGCGAGGTCACGCTGGTTCGCTACGGCGGACGGGGAGGCTCCGATGGCTGAGCTGTCTCGCGAGGAGTACGCGCGGCGCTACGGGCCGACCACGGGTGACCGCGTGCGCCTGGGCGACACCGACCTGTGGATCCGGGTGGAGGACGACCACGTCGGCTACGGGGACGAGCCGATCTGGGGGTACGCGAAGAACTTCCGCTCGCGGATGACGCAGTTCGACCGCGCCACCTCCGAGAGCGAGCTCGACATGCTGATCGCCGGCGTGGTCGTCGTGGATCCGTTCCTCGGCGTCGTGAAGACGAACATCGGGATCAAGGACGGGCGGATCGCCGGGATCGGCCGCGCGGGCAGCCCCGACATCACCGACGGCGTCGAGCTGCAGATCGGCCCGAACACCTGGCCGGTGAACGGGTACGGGCTCATCGCGACGGCCGGCGCGATCGACAGCCACGTGCACCTCATCACGCCGCGGCTCGTGCCGGTGGCGCTCTCGGCGGGCGTCACGACGCTGATCACGGCCGGCTTCGAGGAGCCGCCGTACGTCATGGACACGACGTACCGGGCGTTCGAGGGGCTGCCGGTGAACCTCGGCCTGCAGGCGAGCGCGCGCACCGACGTCCCCGGCCAGGTCGACCGCGTGATCGAGGCGGGCGCGTGCGGGCTGAAGATCCACGAGGACTGGGGCGCGTACCCCGAGATCGTCGACGCCACGCTGGAGCGCGCCGAGGCGCACGACGTCGCGGTGTGCCTGCACACGGACGGGCTCAACGAGTCCTGCGAGCTCGAGGACACGGTCGAGGCGATCGCGGGCCGCGTCGTCCACGCGTACCACGTTGAGGGCGTGGGCGGCGGACACCTGGACGTGATCGGTTTGGTCCGCGAGCCGAACGTCGTCTGCTCCTCGACGACCCCGACGATCCCGTACGGGCGCGCGACCGCGGCCGAGCACCTGGAGATGATCCTCGCTGTACACGGCGGCTCGCCCGAGCTGCCCGAGGACGTCGAGGCCGCGCGCGAACGGATCCACCCCGCGACGATGGCGGCCGAAGGCCCGCTGCACGAGCTGGGAGCGATCTCGATCGTGAACAGCGACTCGCAGGGGATGGGCCGGATCGGCGAGACCATCCGGCGGACCTGGCAGCTCGCCCACGTCATGAGGGCGTGGGCGGGGGAGGAGGGCGACGACAACGCGCGGGTTCTGCGCTACCTGGCCAAGGTGACGGCCGAGCCGGCGCGGGTCCACGGGGTCGAGGCCGACGTGGGGTCCCTGCGCCCCGGCCGCCTGGCCGACATCGTCCTGTGGAGGCCGAGCGCGTTCGGCGTCAAGCCGGAGCTGATCCTGAAGGCCGGCGCCTTCGCCTGGGGTGCCCTCGGCCAGGGCAACGCGACTGTGGAAGGTGTCGAGCCGGTCAGGTACGGCGGGCACTGGGGAGCGCTCGGCGACGCGGCCGCCGCGCTCTCGACGACGTTCGTCTCGAAGGCGGCTCTGGAGGGAGGCATCCGAGAGCGGCTCGAGAGCCGAAGGCGTTTCGTGGCCGTCACCGGGACCCGTTCCGCCACCAGGGATTCGCTGGTCCACAACACGGCCGTGCTTCCCGTGGAGGTCGATCCCGGTGACGGGACCGTGACGCTCGATGGGCGTGTCCTGGCCGTCGAGCCGGTCGGGGAGGTGCCGCTCAGTCGCAGATACCTGCTGGCCTGATCGGGTGGGGAGTCAGGTGAAGGGAAACGGGGGACTGCCACACAAGGGCGCTGTCCTCAGCCGTTCTGCGCTCGAGGACGGATCCCGACGGCGAGCGCCACCTGCGTGATGTCGGAACGCATCGCATCCACGGACGACTGGAGGGTTTCGAACCGACGGTCCGTGCGTGCCTCGGATCCATCGAACCGCGTCTCGAGCCGGTCGAACCGACCGTCCACTCGTTCCTCGAGCCCGTCGAACCGTGTCTCGAGCCGCCCGAACCGACCCTCCAGGCCATCGATCCGACCGTCCAGGCGTGTTTCGAGTCGATCGATCCGGTGATCGAGGGCCTCGAACCTGCGGTCCATCGCGTCGAAACGGCCCTTGCCGAGCCAGGCCACGATGCCGCCGACGGCGGCGACCACGACCGCGTTGATCGAAACGACGAGCAGGTCCATCGCTGGTGCGTCCTCTCGGGGGGAGAGCGCCTCGATGGAGGGAGGCTAACACCGGGGACCGACGCTCGCCGAAACCCGATTTACGACTCTGCTGCGACCGATGAGATGGCGCCTCGGTCCGGTAGAGTCGAATGACGACAAGACCCGGCGAGAAAGGACCTGCGACGATGAAACTGACGACCGTCACCATCGTCTCCGTCGACGGAGTGATGCAGGGACTCGGCGCGCCGGACGAAGACCGCAGCGGCGGCTTCGAGCGCGGCGGATGGGTCACGCCGCTGTTCGACAACGAGGCCATCACGTTTCTCAATCAGGTCTACCAGCGCGCCGACGCGTTCCTGTTCGGCCGCCGGACCTACGAGATCTTCGCCGGCTCCTGGGGCGCGGTGGAAGATCCAGACATCAACCCCATCGCGAGTGCCTTGAACGCGCAGACGAAGTACCTCGTATCGACCACGCTCACCGAACCGCGCTGGGCGAACACGACCGTCCTCTCTGGTGACGTCGCGGCGGCCATCGGCGAGTTGAAGGCCAAGCCGGCGGGTGAGCTGCAGGTGCACGGCAGCGGCAGCCTGGTCCGCTGGCTGTTCGACAACCAGCTTGTCGACGAGATCACCCTGCTCACCGTTCCGGTGGTCGTCGGCCAGGGCACGCGGCTGTTCCCCGACACCGGCCCGGACATCGCGCTCGACCTGGTCGACTCGCGGTCCACCCCGAGGGGCGTAACGATCCAGGTCTACCGGCCTACCGGGAGCCCGCAGTATGGAACCGCCACGGTCGACCTGAAGCACGTGACATAGGCGCCGCAGTCAGTCAGCGTCGATCGGGGATGGTCGTAGCGCTGTGAGGCGAGGCTGGCGACGTTCCGCCTTCCCTAAGGCTCGTTCGACTTCGGCCCGATACATCTGTGC
>CBRGMI010000010.1:0-22844 GCA_967797495.1 uncultured bacterium | reverse complement strand
ACGCGATGCCCCATCCGTCGAACGCTGGTCCGAGGTGATCGCGGAGACGTCGCACGTCCTCCGCCAGCATCCGACCGATCCGATCACGGACCTCGTCGGTGACGATGAAGGTATCGGAGGTGCTCGTTCCAGCCTTACCTCGGCGACGCACGAGGGGCGCATCGGCGAACTCCTTAGCCCTCTTCAGCGCGGGGAAGCGGTGCTTCAGGGTCCGGCGAACACGCCAGGCGAACGCGGAGTGGGTGGTCCGCTCCGCGCTGCGATAGAACTCCCGATCGAGGTTCGTGGGTAGACGAGTCGAGTCCAGGCCCAGGAATGCGAGGATCTCGCGGACAGCGACCTCGCGGTCTCCCCGAAGGCGCTCCGAGATGACGACGAGCAGCTGATCCGGGGTGAACACATCGAGGTAACGGTCGATCTGCATCGCGTATCGGCTCGTGTCGAGGTAGATCGGATCTCGGAAGATCGCCTCCGCCAATGGAGCACGCTCTGCGCCGAGAGCCACCTGATGCTGGTAGTGAGATCGGATCCGTTCGATCGGATCTCGGACGAGGTAGATGAGCCTCGCATCGGGGATCTGAGCCGCGATGCGCTCGGGCACACCGGAGAACCTCGGATGCTTCGTGTACAGGGTCGATGCCTCGCCGATCGCGATCGCCCCAGCCGGAGCTGGCGCGAACTGGCGCCGGTACCAATCGATCCCGTGGTTCGATCGTGGCTCTCGCGCGAAGTAGTCGAGCTCCTTCACGGGCGGCATGAAGACGTCTGCGTGTCCGCGGAGGTAGTGGTACAGGCTCGTCGTCCCCGCCTTCATCGCGCCGATCACGAGGAAATTCGGAAGCTGTCCGACGGCGGTTGAGGTTCGCGACGCCGTCACGCGCCGTCGCCCTTCAGCAGCAAGACGATCGTTCGAGCCACGATGACGATGTCACGCCAGAGTGACCAGCCGTCAACGTAGGCGTTGTCGAAGCGGGCGCGCTCGGAGATCGACGTATCGCCGCGGAGCCCATGGATCTGGGCCCAGCCCGTCACGCCACTGGGCATGCGATGCCGGTCATCGTAGTACTGCACCCCTGCGCTGAACTGTTCGACAAAGTGTGGTCGCTCCGGCCTCGGACCTACGAGGCTCATATCGCCACGGAGCACGTTGAACAGCTGTGGCAGTTCATCGAGTCCCGTGCGACGCAGGAACCGGCCGACCTTCGTGATGCGGGCATCGTTGGCGACCGACCACTGCGTGTCCGACTCGTCGTTGACCCGCATCGTCCTGAACTTCAAGATGTCGAACTGCCGCCCGTACAGCCCGACGCGACGCTGTCGGAACAGGATCGGACCTGGACTCGACAGCCTTACACCCATGGCAGCCAGGAACAGCAACGGTGACGCGACGAGGAGAGCCGTCGCTCCGAGGCTGATGTCGAAGGCTCGCTTCAGGATTCGCTCCCCGGCCCCTCGGGCCGGACGACCAACATGCACCAACGGGATCCCCCAAAGGTCGTCGACGAACCTCGAGGAGGGGGACACCCCAAGCTCCCAGAAACGGGGCACGACGTGCACGTCAACAGCGAGCGACTTGCAGGACCGTAGGGCGCTCGCAAGTCGGGCGTCTGGATCAGCTCCGAAGGCGATCAGCACCCGATCGATCTCGTGGTACCGAATGACGTCTTCGAGATCCCCGGCCTCACCCACGACGGGAAGGGGTAGTTCGCGCTGACTCCAGGGATCCAAGAAACCGATCGGCCGCAAGCCGTACTCGGGATGATCATCGAGGATCCGCGCCAGCTGCAGCGCGACCTCACTGGTGCCCACGATCACGGCTCGCTCTACGATCGTTCCGCGGGCACGTGCCCGACGCTGGATCGCATAGGCGATGCCCCGGCCGATCAGGATGAGCGTCAGAGAGGACGCACCGAGGACGAAGACATCCATGATCGAGGCGCGGAACAGGGCCGCTATCGGGAGAGTGAGGACCAGCACCAGGGCGAGCCGTCGGAGGACCCACCCCGCTTCGTCGCTCACACGCGGGTTGATGCGCCAGGTAGCCCCGCCTCCGACGTTCAGCGCCAGCAGGGATCCCGCACCGTAGACGACGACAAGGGGGTCGAAGCCCGTCGCGGCGCCGGCGACGACCAGCGCGAGCGCGTCGGACAAGCGAGGGAGCATCGGGACGAAACCAGGCCAGGCTCGATGCTTCGCTTCGACGGGAAGGTCGATGGATTCACGAAGCACGGAGTGCGCCTCCTCACGATCGCGGATGGCCCGGAGTTGTCCGGGGCGTGAACAGAGTCTGAACGGCGCCCGAGATCCCGCCATCCGCGGATCGGCGTAGAACACGTACGGCGAGAAGCCCACCGAGCGGCAAGGAAGCTTGCCCTCAAGCCACGGTGCGAGCCTGCCGAGCGTCCGCCCTATTCGGGCGCCAGGAGGGCGACCGCGGTCCAGGGGGATCGCACGTTTCGGCGGCGCGCATAGGCTCCGAAACCGCCGCCGTTGGCGTCGGGGTCAGGCGATGCCCCAACCAGCGAAATCGGGCGGCATGTAGCCGCGGAGGCGCGCGACGTCCTCGCGCAGGGACCCGACGAGCTCGGCGCGGAGCTGCTCGGTCACCAGCAGGCCAGCGACGGGCTCCGGTGACCTCGCCGCCGCGCGATGACGCGCACGACCCAGGGTCCGGATGCCGGGCACGGCGTTCAACCGGATCCGGCGCGTCGCTGGGAAACGTCGCTTCAAGGCCCGACGGATGCGCCACGCGGCGGCCGGATGGGGAACCCGCTCGTCGGTCCGGAAGAACTCGTGCTCGAGGTTGTCCGGAACGAACTCGCGGTCAACCCCGAGGAACTCGTACACGTTCGCGATGGTCTTGGCGCGCTCGCTCCGCAGGCCCTCCGACGTCACCACCAGGAGCTGTTCACGAGGGAAGTGCTCGAGGTAGCGTTCGATCTGCATCGCGTATCGACTGCAATCGAGATACGCAGGATCACGCCTCACAGCCTCCTCGATCGCCGCGTGTTCGGCGCCAACGTTCCTCTGGTGCTCGTAATGCGAACGGATCCTCTCGACGGGATCCCTGATCACGTAGACCAACTTCGCGCCGGGGATCCGAGCGGCGATGCGCTCCGGAACCCCCGGGTGGCGGGGGAACTTGGTATACATCGTCGACGCCTCGCCCAGGGCGACGGCTCCCTCACCGGCGGGCGCGAACTGCCTTCGGTACCACTCGAGGTCGTGCCGGGCGTTCGGCTCGTACGCGAAGAAGCTGAGCTCCTTGGCGGCGGGCATGAAGACCTGAGGGTGCGCGCGGAGGTACTGGTACAGGCTGCTCGTCCCGGCCTTCATGGCGCCGATCACGAGGAAGTTGGGCAACTGGCCCACCGACGTTGTGGCTCCGGCCGTGGTCATCCCTTCCCCTCCTCGCGATGGCCCCGCTGTACGAACGGCTGGAGTTTCACTCACGCGCGGGTGAGCAGACATCCGTGGAACGCCGTAGAACACGTACCCCGGATCGCGCACGTACGCCGCCCTCGGTAAGCTCCTGGACTTCTCTCCCGTTCCCTCTCGAAGCCGCGACCACGGAGCGTGCACGAGCGGTCTCCGTGCTGTACGGGGCGTACATCAGCCGAACGATGTTGCCTCCGGCGGCAATTGCGTACGGTACTCAGATCGAATCCTCCATCGAAGGGAAGTGGACGTGCTAAAGGGTCGATTGGCGAGCTCTTGGATCGGTGCTGTGCGGTTCCGTCGGATCGGCGTCCTCGTTCTCTCCACCTCCCTCCTCGTGGTGGGCTTCGTGACCCCGGCGCGAGGGTCCTCGTCGGTGACCGCTACCCTCGTCCACACGGTCAACCTGTTCCAGCTCAACCCTCCTAGCCCCGACCCATCCGGTATCGCCTACCTGCCGGCCCAAGACCGTCTCCTCGTGGCTGACTCGGAGGTCGAAGAGATGAGCATCTGGGCGCAGGTGAATCTCTGGAAGATCCATCGGGACGGCTCGCTCGATGACACGGCCAACATTCGTCCGTTCACGAGCGAGCCGACAGGTCTAGGTTTCGACCCCGCGACCGGTCGACTGTTCATCTCCGACGATTCCGCACGAAAGATCTTCATCGTTCTCCCAGGGAACGACGGGAAGTACGGAACAGCGGACGACGCGCGGACCTCCTTCTCCACGATCCCCTTCGGCAACACCGACCCCGAGGACGTCGCGTTCGCCACGTCGACGGGGGACCTGTTCACGGCGGATGGGCTGGGAGCTGAGATCTATCGGATCTCAGCGGGGCCCAACGGGACCTTCGAGGGGGCCGGCGACGACGTCATCACGCACTTCGACGTCTCGGCTCTCGGAGTGCAAGACGCCGAAGGCCTCGGGTACCACCCCGATCGCAACACGCTCCTCGTCCCTGATGGACGCTCGACAACCACGATGATCGAGGTAAGCCTCGGCGGCACGCTGCTCACGACGATCGATATCTCCGCGGCACAGGCAAAGCATCCAGAAGATGTGGCGGTTGCGCCGGCCACCTCCGGCGGCGGGAACAACCTGTTCATGGTGGCCCGGGGCGTCGACAACAACAACCATCCGAACGAGAACGACGGCAAGATGTACGAGTTCTCGGTGAACCTGCCGTCGATGGGAAACAACCCTCCGGTCGTGAACGCCGGTCCCGATCAGAGCGTGCAGTTCCCGAATGCCGCGTCGCTGAACGGCTCGGTAACCGACGACGGCAAGCCGACCCCGCCCAATCTGACGTCGCAGTGGACCAAGGTCAGCGGACCCGGAACCGTGGCCTTCGGCGACGCCGCCTCGCCGGTCACCACCGCCACGTTCTCGGATCCGGGAACGTACGTGCTCCGGTTGACGGGCAACGACTCACAGCTCTCGACTCAGGATGACGTGACGGTCGTCTCGAACCCATCCGGGGGCGGTACGACGCTCAACATACCGATCGCGGCGGCGTCGGACGACGCTGAGGAGGCCGGCGGGGCTACGAAGACGATGTTCCTGAACAGCGGTGACCTCGAGATGGTGCGCGACAACGGTGCGGATCAGACGGTCGGACTGCGGTTCGCGGGAGTCGCGGTTCCGCCCGGCGCCACGATCAGCAACGCATACATCCAGTTCACGACCCAGGCAACCGGCCCGACGGCGGTCACGTCGCTCACGATCAAGGGTGAAGCAGCGGATAACCCCGGGACCTTCACGACGACCCTCGGCAACATCTCAGCGCGAGCGACTACCTCGGCGGCGGTCGGTTGGTCGGTCCCGATCTGGACGTCGGTTGGCGCCGCCGGCCAAGATCAGCGCACCCCGAACCTCGCGACGGTCGTGCAGCAGCTCGTTAGCCGCCCGGGTTGGGCGAACGGCAACGCGATCGTCTTGATCATCACCGGCACCGGGAGGCGCGTCGCCCACACGTTCGATTCCGGCGTCCCAGCGGTCCTGCACGTCGAGTTTCAGTAGAAGCGGGAGCTCGCACTCCCCGCCCGAGAGCGGTTCGTCCTCGAGCGGGTGCACGGTCGAGGTCGGCCATCACAGACTCGACCAGATGGTCCGCTTCAGTTCGGAGAGCACCAGGTCCTGTGGTCGGCTCGCGTCCAGCACGTGGGCGTGCGACCCGTCCCAATCGGCCTGCCAGATCTCGGTGTTGCGGTCGCGTACATCGGAGGGTTCCTCGTCGCGTTTCCGGTCGACGGCGACCTCCGGTCGCACCCGCAGCACGATCAGGAGGTCCGGCGGGAGGATGCTGTCGTAGTACAGCCGCTCACGATGGGCCAGCCAACGGGTGAGCGGCGAGACCTGCGGAGCCGCGAGGAAACGGGACGCACGTGACCCGTCCATCTTCTCGACCCACGGCAGCGGAAATCGGTCCGAGATCACGATGCCGGGCCGATCGGCGAACCGACGGGCGCTCCGGCTCAAGCGGTAGCGATCCCGCGCCAGGAGGACCTGCGGCATGAGCCAGACGTACCCGGGGAACCCGCCTCCTCCCGTCGAGGCGGTGGGGGCTCCTGCCCTGGTGCCGGGGGCGAGTCCGGTCAGGCGGTACGCCCGGAGCGCGCCTCGCACGGCGATGGTGGTCGCGGACCGAGCGGGTTTGCCCATATGCACCCGACGCGTCCTGAAGGGACGGAGCCACCGATGCAGTTCGTCCACCGCGCTCGTCTTGCCGGCTCCATCCCCGCCGACGATCGCGATGATGCCGCCCCGATCCAGCACCTTCCCCGGCTCACCCACCAGCCGCTTCCGCAGGCGCCGCGATCGCCGGCGCCACAGCTTCAGGGCCGAATCGACGAGCTGCGTACGCCTGGCGAACGGTGCGAGGCACCGCTGCAGTTCGTACGTGGTGCGGATCCTGGAGAGCGGGGAGGCGTCCGCCTTCAGGACGCGGATGCATGCCTCCCACAATGCCTCGTTCACCATCGGGACCGAGGATGCGAGGACGTTCCGCAGGTCGCCTGGATCGATCTTCCCCATGAGGGACTCCAGCTCGTCTCGTTCCCTGTCGGAGAGAGCACTGCGGCGACCGATGCCCACGTCCCACGGCCCGTGCTTCAACACCATCCTCACGACGAACAGCACGAGCTCGAACTCCGGTGACGGGATCCTGAAGAGGCCGTCATGTGTGGTCGATGCGAGGTAGGAGTGCTCGATCGGCAGCCGGTAGTTCTTGGTCATGTCGTCGCCGACGACGAGCCGGAGGTGGACGTGGAGGTGCACCAGTCGACCGGTGCCGGCATCGAGGCCGTACCAGTGCTCGACACCCGGTACTCGCAGCGATGGCCGGGGCCGCGCCCTCCTGAACCCGAGGCGCGACACCAGCTCTTCGAAACGTCCCGCATCGCTCGCGGCGACGAGCAGGTCGAGGTCGTTGAGAGCGGCGGCCGATCGAGCGATCTCGTTGTTGCTCTTGAAATGACAGTACGCGACCGCCCGCTCTTCGAGGGCGTCGCACAGGGTACGCACCAGCTGGAGCGGTGGGCCGACGTCGGGCATCGCGACCGTGATTCCCCGGGTACTCGATGGCTTGGCCGTCGCCTCGCTCCTCATGCGTCTTGGGGCATCGTGGACGCCCGGTCGACGGGCGCGGGACCAAGGTTACCGGCGCGCGGCCCGGACGGGCATCCCGTCGTCTCCGTACCCGCGCTACGGTCGACGACCGAGCTCGCACCGCCGACCCTTGCCACCCGGCGCTGCCGCGGACGAACGCTGACCCTGGACGAACCTCTATCCTCCCGATCGATGGAGACTGCGGCAGGTCGCGTTTCGGTTCTCTACGTCATCGGCTCGTCACGGGGTGGCACCACTCGGGTGGGGCGCACGCTCGGGCTCATGTCCGGCGCCACGTTCGCGGGGGAGCTCCGGAGGCTCTGGGGGCCCTCGATGCAGGCGGGCAGACGATGCGGCTGCGGGCAGCCTCACGATCGATGCGAGGTCTGGTCTCGACTCCTGGTCGACGGCGCCTCTTTCCTGCAACCGAGCCCGGAGCACCTTGCGCGGCTGCAGGATCGCGTCGCGCCCGTGAAGCGATCCTGGTGGCGCACGCTAGGCCTGCTTCGACGGGACGCCCCGACGGATCGGCGGACGCCCGAGGGCCTCTACGTTCGCGCACTGACCGACCTGTACGAGGCGTTCGCCCACGTCTCCGAGGCCCGGTTCCTCGTCGACTCCTCCAAGAACCTCGGAGACGCGGCGCTGTTGATCCGGGCCCCGACCATCGAGACGTACTGCGTACACGTCGTGCGCGATCCGCGAGGCGTCCTGCTCACGCGCCGAAAGCTCGCCGGGCGTTCCCCCGGACGCCCCCGTCCGATCGAATCGATCAGGACCTCCGTCTACTGGTCGCTCGCGCACTACTCCGCGTCGGCCATCACGCGCCGGTACGCCGACGGACGGTCGGTGCGTGTCAGGTACGAGTCGTTCGCCGATGACCCCCAGCGAGCGATCGAGGCGCTCGCGCGTCTCGTGGGGACGTCTCCACCGTCGCCGGAACTCCGCCGCGGGGAACCGGTTGACGTGCCCGTCGCGCATGGCCCTGATGGCCACGGCAGATCCCAGGCCACCCAGCTGGTGCTCACGAGGGACGACGCGTGGAGGCGAGAGCTGAACGCCGTCGACCGATTCCTCGCGACGGTGGTGACCTACCCGCTGCTGCGGCGGTTCGGCTACCCGACGTGGCGTTCCGAACGTCCCTGACGACGCTCGATCCGATCCGCTCGGTCCTGGGAGGGAGGAACTCCATCCACCGACCGCATCGACCGCTCCCCGTGCCCCACCCCCGGCTCGGATCGCGGACGAACGTAGGCTCGGTCGCCCCGGCGCTCGTCCACCAGTTCCCGGTAGACCTCATCGTAGCCGGCGTGCATGTTTGCCAGCGCGAACCGCGACTCGACGTGCGCTCGGCACCGTTCACCGAGCGCCGCTCGCGCGTCCGGTGACAGCGAGCGGATCCGTTGGACCTGGTCACGGAAGCCCTGGACGTCTCTGGGATCGACGAGCGGGATGAAATCGACCCCTTCGGCGATCTCGCGATGAGGATCGATATCGGACAGGACCACCGGACAGCGGGCGACCATCGCCTCGAGGACGGCGATCGGGAGACCCTCACCGAACGACGCCGAGACGTACACGTCCGAGGCAGCCATCGCCTGATACACCTGCTCACGGGTCTGAAGACCGGTCAATCGAACGACTCCGTCGAGTCCGCGTGCGTCGATCTCCGACTCGAGCGCACCACGTTCGCTGCCCTCACCGACGAACACGAGTTCGTCGCCGTCGCTTCGGCTCCGCTCGAACGCGCGCAGCGTCGTGAGATGGTTCTTGATCGGGACGAGACGGCTCACGGACAACACCGTGAACGCAGAGGCGTAGGGGCGTAAACCTGCGGCGATCGAGGCGTCGATCCGCGCGACGTCGACCCCATTCGGCACGGACCGATACCGTCGGCCTGCCAGCCAACGATAGGGGGCGGGAAAGCTCCGGTAGCAGGCCTCGCCACAGCAGACGACCCGGTGGAACAACGCGAACGCCGGCAGCAGGAGTAGCTTGTTTCGAGGCTTCCAGCTCCGGTAGGAATTGCTGACGGTGAAGACGGTACGGCGCATGAGACGCCGATCGAGCACGTGCCGCAGCAGGAACAGGAACGCGACGTGCGGCGTCTCGGCGTGGATCACGTCGTAGTCCTTGGCGGCGAGGGCCCAACGGAGCGCCCGAAGGAATCCCCGGACCGTCCCGTCCCCCTCCACCAGACCCAGGTCCGGTGGAACATCGGCCTCCGCGGGGAAGAAGGAGCAGAGCGTGATGTCCTGGTACTTCGCCATCGGCTTGGAAAGCTCCTGGAACGGCGCGTTCGTCTCTACGATCTGGAGCAGGAGTCGAAGGACGCGAAGCTGACGTCCTCGCGGATCGGACGATCCCGGTGCCGAACCTTCAACGCTCATCATCCGGTCCCCTCTCGATGTCAGGATCGTGCCCAGATCGCACTCATGGCGTCGGTGTGCACGTCATGCTCGGGTCTGGTCGCGTCGATCTCGACCACCCCGAAGAGCGATTCCTCGAACGAGAGGACGCTCACCAGTTCGATGCGCCGGCGCAGGTAGGCGGGATCCAGCTCCGGCCTGCGGACCAGGGCGGTGGCCTCGTCGATGTTCAGACGCACCACGAGATCGGGGACGAACCGTGACGCCAGCCGATAGGGACGAGCCTCGTAGACGGCGAGGGCTCGACGGATCGGTGATGGCGACGACAGCCACGGCCACAGCAGCGGCCCGTCGTTCTGCCCGGGGAACTGGGTCTGCGGGTAGCGGTCGCAGATCACGATCAGACCCCGGCTCCGCGCGAGCATCGCCCGTCGCAGCTTGCGCCACTTCTCGTTCGCCAGTGCGAGCGCCCACAGCACCCTGGCCGCCTCCATCGGACCCGAGACGTCCGCACGCACCTCGGGGGGACCTTCGTTCCCACGTTTCGAGCGGAGCAGACGGCGGTGAACCACCTTCATGGGCCAGCGGATCAACGACGAAGGGCCGTCGCCGCTGCCGAGGTAGGTGTAGATGACATCGAGCTTGGGCGAAAGGGACGTGCGCAGGTGCCGCGCCAGGGTCGATTTCCCGGAGCCGTCCGCGCCGACGACCGCGACGAGCATCCCCCCTCCGTACGGCCCCCTGCCGAGGAACGCCGGACGCTCGAGGAAGCGCCGAGAGACGCCGCGGCGTGCCCAGGCGAGGATGCGCAGGTATCGCCGGATCGTGCCGCGCACCCCGCGTACCGAGGCCTGCGACTCGAGCCGGTCCCGGCAGAGTCGGCGCAGCCGCGCGAGCACGGCAGTCGTGGGTCCCTCGTCCAGCGCCCGCTCCCCGATGGGTACCGCCCGCTTCCCGAGCCGACCCTCCAGCGTCTTCAGGAACGCGGCGCGTTCTGAGCGCCCGATCAGCCACTCGAATTCCCCGCGGAGGGTCCGGTTCGTGAGGCCGGTTGCCGACAGGGCCCGGTTCACGAGCGTGAGTCGCAACGACGCGCGGATCAGCAGGAGCACGGCTTCCACGCCGGGCTCGGCCACGGAGACCCCACTCATCCGGTTCCTCGACTGCAACACCCATCGTTCCCACGGCAGCCTGTAGCGATCCAGATGCCGCTCTCCGAGCAGGAGGCGGTGATAGACGTGGAAATGCAGGACGCGACCCGACTCAGGGTCGATGCCGATCAGGTCTTCGACGCCCACATCCGCCCTTCGGGGCGCCACTCGACTCGTCCGGCATCCGAGGGAGGCCAAGATCCCGTGCAGGTCCTCTCGTCGGGCGGGATCCACCAGGACGTCCAGGTCCGATCGACCCTCCAGGGAATCACCGAGGTGGATCGAGCCCTTCCACACACAGTGGGGGATCCCGGCCCGCTCGAGCTCGCGGAAGACGCCGAGGGCAAGCGCCGTCACGGCCTTCGGTCCTCCCCCGATGTCGACATGGCCGGGACGTGGTCCCGGGACTGCGTGGTCCCGCTCTCATCCGATGCCACTTCGCCATCACTCCGTAAGCTTCGTACGTCTCGCCTGCTCCGAGCGCCCACGGTAGCCCGCGCTCGACGTAAGGGGCACGCGGCCAACGTCGTACCTGAGCTACGTCGAAGGGATGAGGCCGCCCGAGTCGTTCGGTCGGCGGATCGCCCCGACCGGGCTGGCGTCCCGACCCGCATCTATGTCTGATCCTTCGAGGCGATGCGGAGGGCGATGGCTCGAACATCCGGCTGCTCCTCTGCCGGGTTGCACAGGCGCAGCAGGGCATCGGACCCTCGGCGTCGCTGCCACCACTCCAGGAGATCTCGGAGGAGCTCGTCGCCTCGCCGCAGCTCGCGGAGGAGCTCCGCTTCGGGGAGCCCTTGCGTGCGACTGTGGACCGAAGACCGCGCTTCGATGCGTCGTCGAACGGCGTCGAGGGGAGCCTCGACGACCAGGACGACGTCCGGCTCTTCCCACGCAGCGCTCGTCTCGAGCATGCCGAGCAGGCGCTCGACCCCTCCCCGCAGCCCGACCGACCACAGGGCCTGCACCAGACCCTCCTCGATCAGGTGCACGCCCGTGCCGCGCCGAGCCCTCGCGAGCACGCCCTGGTTGACGAGCCACTGCACCGGCCTGGCGACCGCATCCCCACCATGCTGCCCGGCGGCGATCCGCAGGACGGCCCGCGCCGAGGTGGCCGGCTGGACGACGGCCGTCGACGTGATCAAGCGAGCCTTGCGGCTAAGTCGAAGCCCGGCCCCCACATCCGGGCCGACCCCGCGATCGTCGCGTCGTGCCACGATGCCGACCTCGCCCAGCGCCGAGGAGAGGCGATCGGCGACGAAGGACTTTCCGACGCCAGGAAGACCGCACAGCTCGACCACGGTCGGTCGTCGGGCGCGTTGCCCCGCATGCTCGGAACGCGTTGTCATCGGGCTGGGGATCCAGCACCCGCACGTCTCATCTCGTGCCACGCCACCTGGCGGGCAAGCCCGTCGCGAAGGTCGACCCGCGGGGTCCACCCGAGCATCCCGCGCGCGCGCTCGACCGAGCCGCCCGTCCGCGCCACGTCGCCCGGTTGCGGTGGCCGCCGATCCACCACGACCGATCCCCCGATCAGCTCACCGACGATCTCGACGACCTCGGCCAGCGTGGTCTGCGTCCCTCCCGCGATGTTCAGCACCGAGCCCGGGGGGGCGTCCCGCTCGGCCGCGAGCTGATTCGCCCGGGCGACGTCATCCACAAAGGTGAAGTCGCGCACCTGGCGCCCGTCGCCGTACAGCGGGAACCGGTCGCCACCGAGTCCCGCCTCGATGAGACGGTACATCGCCATGTCGGGTCGCTGGCGCGGTCCATACACGGTGAAGTACCGGAGCGCGATCGTGGGGACGCCCCACTGTCGTGCGTAGACGCCGCAGAGATGCTCCGCCGCAAGCTTGGTGACCCCGTACGGACTCTGCGGGAGCGGGAGGTCGTCCTCCGATGTCGGGTACGAGGAGGCGTCCCCGTACACGGAGGAGCTCGACGCGAAGACGAACCGATGCAGGGCCGTCCCTCGAACGGCCTCGAGCAGGCGCTGGGTGGCCAGGATGTTGTGCTCCACGTACAGCTCGAACCCTTCCGCCCACGACGCCCGAACTCCCGGTTGCCCGGCTTGGTGGAAGATGACCTCGACGCCGTCGAGCATCGGTGCGAGATCGGCTGTCCGAAGATCCGCCTCCAGCAGCTCGCAACCATCGAGCGCTCGCAGCGCATCGAGGTTGTCCCGCTTCTGTGCTTCGGCGTAGTACGACGTCAGGCAATCGACGGCCCGGACGCGGTGACCGTCGGCGGCCAGTCGTTCGCACAGGTGGCTGCCGACGAAGCCGGCGGCACCCGTTACCAGGGCAAACATGATCGCACCTCCTCGCGGCTAGGACGGTCGCACCGAGCTCTGGGCTCCGACGAGCTCCACCGTTGGACGAGACGGTTGCCCGCGCGGCAGGGCAGCCCCTACGGCGACGAGCGCGAAAACGAGCCACGTCTGCTTGCGGTCTTCGAAGTTGTGCACGGCGGCGCCGATGGCCCACATCGTCAACAGGCTGATCCAGAGCCCGGCCAGCATCCGCGGTTGCCCCCGGATCTCCAGGGCTGTGAGCACCAGGATCGCGAGGAACAGCAGGAAGCCGATCAGACCGATCTCGACCAGGAAGCGCAGCGCGACATTGTGTGCAGCCTTTTCCAGTCCGGGGGTCTTGAACGCTCCGCTGCCGATCCCGAGGATTGGGTGGTCCTGGAAGGTCTGGAAGGCGACCTCCCATGTGTTGGTCCTACCACCGAAGGAGCCGGCGGTCACTGCCTCACCGGTCGTCGCAAGGCGGTCGATCGTTCGTTGCGGAACCACCGGTTCCGACAACAAGAACACACCCACCGCCCCGACCACGACGACGGCGAGCAGCCGTCGCGACACGCCCAGACGGAACAGCCACAAGATCACGTAGGCGACTCCCGGGAGCAGCGACACCAAGGCCGATCGAGATCCGGTGAGGAGCACGGCCACCACCGCGACCGGGATGTAGATGAGGTTCGGCATCGTCCACATGCTCGAGCGGGCGTGCTCCCTTTGGCCCACGGCCAGATACCAGGCGAACGGGATGGCTAGCCCCACGACGAGCCCGAGGCTGTTCACCTCGAACGTCCCAGTGGTGAAGCGGACGGCTTCTTCCGCACCTCCACTCAGGTACTTCGCGAACAGGCTGATCACCGTCACCCAGCAGCCCAGGACGTAGGCCTGCATCGCGGCTCGAAGGTCTCCGAGCGTCCTGAAGGTGTCGTACAAGATGAAGACGAGGAGGGCCAGCTGCACATACGTGAGCGACTGCCCGAGCGTCGTGCCAGGGTCCTGACTCCACAGGAGGCTGAGGAGGTTCCACGTCGCGAACATCAGGACGGCCACGTGCACGGGACGAGGTCGGCGAACAGTTCCGGTGACCACGACGGCGAGCAACCACACGAGCGATGCGCCCGCGCCTACGAGCTTGCTCACCCTCGCAGCGCTGCCGAGCTCATACATGTTCTCCCAGGGCATGGTGAAGATCAGGACGAGCAACGCCGAGCGAGCGACCCTCCGCATGCTAGGCCCCGATCAACACGTCGAGGTACCGCGTCACGACGGCCTCCTGCTCGTACGGCTGCCAGCTAGCGGGGGATGGACGCGCGATCTCTCCGACCACACCCTGTCGGATCGCTCCAGCGAGCGCATCGACGTCCCCTACAGGGACGAGGCGTCCGTGTTTGCCTCCCTCGAGGATCTCGCGAGGGCCACTCGGGCAGTCGGTGGCGACGATCGGAACGCCGCAGAACAGCGCCTCGATGAGGACCCCCGGGAGCCCCTCCCACCTGGACGAGAGCGCGAACAACGCAGCCTGTCGGAGGAAGGGATAGGGATTGTCTACCCAGCCGGGCAGAGCGACCTCCGCCTGCAGACCTCGACCCCGAGCGAGGGACTCCAGGTTCGTGCGCTCCGGTCCGTCGCCGAGGATGAGCAAGCGTGCACCGGTCGTTCCTCTGGCTTCGGCGAAGGCCGCGATCAGCGTCCCGAAGTCCTTCTGTGGGGCCAAGCGCCCGACGGCCAACACGACGGGTGGCTCGCCGTCGGACAACCACGGATGGTCCAGCGTCTCTTCGGCCATCCGCCGCACGTTGGGAGTGATGATGGGATTCGGGATGACCGCGATCCGATCGGGCGAGAGTCCCGTCGTCGTCGACAGGTCCTCCGATACCCCCTCGGACACCGCGACGATCGCGTCGGCCCATCGGTAGAAGCGTCCGATCAGATGCGGGCGGAGGCGTTGCCGCCACCAAGATCCGTGCCTGGCCATGGAGAGCGTGTTCCGCTCGCTCACCACCATCCTCGTTGATACGCGTGACAGGCGGCGCGCCCACAAGCCCACGATGTTGACGTGGTTGAGTGACGACAGCACCGCCCGTGGCCGCTCGTGGCGGAGATACCGGGCGAAGGAAGGGATGCTGAGCACCATCTTCCGCGCCCCGAGGTCGACGATGCGGACAGAAGGATGAACCTCGCTCGCGTAGTGGCCGTCGGCGTGTCCCAGAACCAGGTCGATCCCGAAGCCGCGATCGGCGATGCCCCCGGCGAGTTTCACCATGGAACGCTGAGCTCCCCCGCCTCCCAAGCTGGAGGTTAGGATCGCGAGCCGTTGCGTTCGATCAGGCATCCGACGCTCCTCAGGTGAGGCGGATGAGGCGGACGGCCCGTGCGGATAGCCGTCGACGTACGCGAGCATTCAGGCCGCCGAACGCGGCCACCGGCGCCACGACGATGGCCGTGGCGGCGCCACCGGCCACGAGCGCGATCCACGAATCGGCACGGACCTGGGTTCCTGCGTACGCCGTCACCGAGAAGAGCAGACAGGTCAAGACCCCCGGTCGGATCGCTCCACGGATCTGCCCCGTCGGCGACAGATCGAGCAGTCTGCCAACGATCAAGGGGTACGCCAACGTGAGGATCGATCGACCGACGATGAACCCCAACACGAGTCCCACGATCCCCCATCCGCGCACGACGAGGAACCACGAGAGCCCGACGCACAAGATGGCGGAGCCGAGGCCGAGCAGGACCTTCTTTCGAACGTTCAGCGTGAGATCGATGATGTTCGAGTCGTTGCGGATGAGGGCGAACTGCAACACCATCACGACGATGAGCACCATCGCCGTCGTTCCAGGGTAGTAGCGCTCGCCGACCCAGAGACCGAGGAACGATCGCTCCCACACGAGCAGGAGCGATCCGCCGATGGTGGTGACGAGCCACGTCGCCGACATCATCTCCATGCGGACGGACTTCGCCTTCGCGAACTCCCCCGATCCAACGAGGCCGCCGAGGCCGGGCATCACTCCCGAGATGCCGATCGCGATGCCGGATGTCACCGCCTCGGGAAGGAACCTGGTCAGCGTATAGCTGGTCACCAATGCGGCCGAACCCGCGATGCCGAGGACGATCACGTCTCCCGCGCGCATGGCACGCATCACGAGGTTCCACACCAGGAACCACCAGCTCAGCCCCGCGAACCGGCGGACCGTGCTCCGCTGCGGCCGGGCGATGCCGAACCACGGCACCTGGCTCGCCGTGATATGCCAGTAGACGACCGCCGAGAGCACCGTCACCGCGAGCGACGCCGTCGCGATCCCGACGAGCCCCATCCCGAGCACGATCGCACCGGCGGTCAATGCTCCCCCCACGAGAACCAACGAGGTGGATAGGCCGAGACGCCGATAGCCCAGGTTCTCCCCCTGCAACACGCCCCTCGGCACGTCGACGAGGCTCTGGAGGACGAGGTTGACCACCAGGATCAGCGTCGCGACTCGGATGGAGAGCACCAATGTCGACTGCGCGTCGAGCCACGTGGGGGCGAAGACGACGAGGACAGCTCCGATCAAGAGCTGGAGCGGCAGGAAGAGGAACCAGACGGCCACCGCGTTGCCGACCTGGACGCGCTTGTCGTGGTAGTCATCGGATGACTGTCGGTGGGCAACGACCCATTTGAGCGCTTCCGCGGGACGACCGCTCGCGGCGCTCGACTGGCCGGCGAGCCGCAGCAGGACCTGCCACACGCCGAACAAGGCGTCACCGAGACTCGACAGGAGCAGCGGGTTCAGGAGCAGTCCAACGAGGATCCGAGCCGCGTAGTCGACGCCCGCAGCGAGGACGTTGAGGGACGCCTTCTTCGTCAGGGTGTTGTCAGTGAGCAGGCGCGCGGACGCTCGTCGGAGCAGCCGCTGCTGATCAGCCACGACGGATACGCCGTCCTTCGACGGCGGCCAGGACGGTGTCCGCGAGCGACGAGGGCGTCTGGGTCGAGGTGTCCAGGCGCAGCACCGTGAGGCCGTACCCGGATCCCATCCCTTGGATCGCCCGATCGATCGCGGCCTCGTATCGATGCACGCGGTCAAGAGCGGGTTCGTCCGCCCATTGCTTCACCGCGTGGTCCTGCGGTCTCGATCGGATCCTGTGGAGCAGCACCTCGGAGGTAGCGGAAAGTTGGACGATGAGCCCGAGTCGATCCCCCCAGGCGCGGCTCCAGCGTTCGAGCGCTCGAGCGAACGCCCGACTCTGGGCGACGGGCGGGCCGAACTCTGACAGGACGGCCAGTCGGAAGACCGGCCCCTGATCCATCAGGAGGGTCCGGCGTCCCCATGACACCTCATCCACGGCGCGTTGCCAACCGCGGAGCAGTCCGATGGCCTTGCCCTCGCTTCGAGTGAACCAGCGCGTACCCCGGTAGTTGGTGAGGTAGGAAGGCACCAGTGGCATGGCCTCGCGCACGTACGAGCGCGCGACCTCGCCCCGGCCGAGCAACCCGACGAACTCGATCGTGGGATCACGTGTCAGGAGCTCCCGGCGCAGCGTGGTCTTCCCGGCCCCAGCCGGACCGGCGAGCTCGATCAGGACCGGCCGCACCTCGTCGCTCGACCCCGCGCGGCGCGCTCGAAGTCCGGAGTCAAGCTTCATGCCCGGCGCCTCGGCCTTCGATCGGCGGGACACCCAGCAGCCGCGAGTACAGCCGATCCAGCGACTCGCACATCGTCCGCTGGTCGAAGAGCTCGCGGACCCGACCGCGCGCCCGGGCCCCCATCCGCCCCGCCTCATCCGGATGGTCGAGCAACCAGCGGACGCCCTCGGCGAGGGAAGCCGGGCTTCCAGCATCGGCCAGCAGACCGGTCGTTCCCGGAACGACGAGGTCCGGCACACCGTTCACCGCCGTCGCGACGACCGCCCGACCGGCTGCCATGGCCTCCGTGAGCCCGCGTCCGAGACCCTCGTACCTGGAGGAGACGACGAACACGTCGAACGCAGACGCGATCCGGGGAGCATCGTGTCGGAATCCGGTGAACACCACGTCCAGGCCGAGACGCGCGGCCTCCCGACGGGTGGCATGCTCGAGCGGCTTCGATTCGTGGGATGCGTCGCCGACCATGACGAACGTGATCTGCGGATGGGTCCTACGGACGAGCGCCGCCATGCGCACGAAGTCCAGCGGCGCCTTCTGGTACACCATCCTGCCGACCCAGCCAACGATGGGCGAGTCGGCGGGGATCCCGAGTTGCGGACGGACCGTTGGGTCCGGAACGAGAGGGATCTCACCCATCTCGACCGCTGACGGGACGACCTCGACGGTGCCCGGTTCGGCGAGGCGCTTCTCGACCGCCTCCCGGGCGACGAGCGGGGAAACCGCGACGTACCGATGGGCCAGCGGACGGACGGCCCTCTCCAGGGTCCCGAACCAGACCCGCTTCGCACGACCCATGAACGGGTGGGTGGCGAACGCGTGGAACGTGTGGACGATCACGGGGGCGCCGGCGACCCATGCGGCGAGCCGCCCCAGGAAGCCCGCCTTCGCGCAGTGGGTGTGGACGACGGAGAATCGCTCTCGCCGGATGAGTCGGAACAGTTGCCACAGGACGATGGCGTCGTCCACCGGCGCGACCCGCTCCCGCAGGTGTCGTGCGCGCACCGTGCGCACACCCAGTTCCTCCGCCCGAAGCCAGAGCTCACTGCCCTCCCCGCCGACGATCCAGGTTTCGAACCGCTCGGGATCCATCCCGATCGCGGACAGGAGCGTGTTGCCGCCCGAACCTCCGGCGAACCGGGTGATGACGTGCAGGACCTTGATCTTCCTGGGGATCGGTTGGCGGGGAAGCCCTTCCGCGACCGTGATCGATGCCGGCGTCAGCCATGCGTCGGAGTGCTCGTCGACGACGATCGAACGCTTCCCGTTGCCTCCGCCCACGGCTATCCGGAGAGACGGGAGAGCGGACGAGCCGGGGTGGGCGACCCGTGCCGAAGTCCGTCCAGCACCCCAGAATCGTTGAAGAGAGCGGCCGCTTCGAGTCTCGAGTGCACCCCAAGCTTGGACAGGATATTCTGGACGTGCGTCCGAGCCGTTTGCGGGCTGATCACGAGGGATCGGGCGATCGCCTCGGTCCCCGCGCCCTCGATCAGCAAACCGAGCACTTCCCGCTCGCGCTTGGTGAGCTTCGAGAGCAACCAGACGGCCTCGTACTGCTCGCGGCGCCTTTGGGTCCACCGTCCGACGAGATCGCCCAGCATGCCGGGTGGGATCAGCGTCTCACCCCGGTCGACGGCGCGCGTCACGCTGAGCAGATCCGAGAGCGGGGAGGACTTGGTGACGAACCCACGCGCGCCGACATCGAGCGCCTGTTCCAGCAGGTGAGACGAATCGACGCTGCTCACGATCACCACTCCACACGCCGGGACACGCTCCCGGATCAAGCCAGCCGCCCTCACGCCGTCGCAGCGGGGAAGGTCGGCGTCCAGGAGCGCGACGTCGGGAGCCGCCCGCTCCGCCTCCATCACCGCCTGCACGCCGTCCCGAGCCTCGGCCACGACCTTCAGGTCGCCCTCACTCTCGAGCACCACCCGCATGGCCTCGCGGAACAGCGCCTGCTCGTCGGCCAGAAGAAGCCGGACCCGCCTCGGTTGTTCGACCATCTGGACTCCATGGATAGGGGGACGGCGCTCACCGAGACTAGATAAGGTCCGTTCGGTAGGCACCCCGTCGATGACGTATCCCTCCTACGACATCTGCATGATGGTTGCAGTACGAGGTCCCATTACCCTCTACGTCCTGGCCCGACGGCCGATCGTCGAGCCCTGCCCGCGAGCGGAGGTCGTTGCATGCGGATGGTCCAGGTGAACCCTGACGAACTACCCGCCAACCAGACCGTCGATATCCGCGACCAGATGGACATGGTTTGGCGCCACAAGTGGCTGATCCTGTTCTTCACCCTCGTCTTCACCGTGCTCGCGGCCGCGTACTCGTACACGCGGGTCCCGCAGTTCAACGCTACGGCCACCGTGCTCGTCCGCCCGATCCTGACCAACCCCCTGGAGACCAACCCGATCGAGCAGGTCAGCGTCCAGACCGAGCTCCGCATCGCCACATCGGCCGCCGTGGGGCAGGTCGCCGCGGACAAGCTCGGCGTGCCCCGCTCGCAGGTGCCGGACCTGCTGGACCATGTGTCGGTTTCGAGCCCCGAGGAAACGCAGATCCTCGAGCTCACCTTCGCCGCCAGCGGGCGGAGGACAGCGCAGGAAGGCGCCCAGGCGTTCGGCGAGGCGTACCTGGAGTTCAAGTCAAACCAAGCAATCGACACGATCTCCGAATACACGGGCAGCCTCCAGACGAGGATCCAGGAGGTGTCGACGCAGATCAGCGACCTGAACAGCCGCATCGTGATCATCCCGCGAGGAACGGCGCTCTGGCAGGATCTGCTCAACCGACGCACGTCCTTCGAGGCCACGAGGCTCGCCCTGCAGAACCAGCTCACGACCCTGAGCTCCCTGAACGTTGATGCAGGGCAGGTCATCCAGCCTGCTCAGCTGCCGCTAGCGCCGAGCAGCCCGAACCACGAGCTCAACGTCGCGCTCGGCATCATCGTTGGCCTCGTGATCGGCGTCGCGGCAGCGTCGATCGATGAACGAGCGCGTCAACGCAGGCCGAGCGAGGTCATGCTCGAGCAGTACCTGAACGCACCCATCCTCGGAGCCATCCCGAAGAGCAGGGTGACGCTGAGCCGTCTGGCTAGGCCGGCGATCATCGGCGATCCACGCGGGCGCGCGGCGGAGAGTTACCTCCTTCTTCGAACGAACCTCCTCGCGGTGAATGGGAGCCGCGGGGACAAGACCGTGATGATCACGAGCGGGGTCAGGGGCGAGGGGAAGACCACCACCGCCGTGAACCTGTCGGCGGCGCTGGCGCAGATGGGGAAGGAGGTCATCCTGGTCTCCGCCGACCTCCGCAACCCGAGGCTTCACTCCTTCTTCGGGATCCCGAACACGTACGGGCTGATCCAGATCCTGAGAGGGGAGACGGGATTCGATGACGCCCTCCACAAGACCATGATCCCGCGCCTCCGGGTGCTGCCCAGCGGCCCGCCCAGCAGCGCCGGCGAGCCCGTTGAGCAGCTCCAGTCCGATCTGATGCTAGAGGTGCTCGCTCGGTGCACCGAGGCGGCGGATATGGTCGTGATCGACTCGGCGCCGGTGCTACCCGTCGCCGACAGCCTCGTTCTCGCTCCGGTCGTCGACGGTGTGCTCTTCGTCGCCGATGCTCGCAAGGCAACACGCGACGCGATCGTGCAGTGCAGGTACCAGCTCAGCCAGGTTGGCGGCCGGATCGTCGGCGGAGTCCTGACGGGCATCGCTCCGCGATCGAGCAGGATCCAATCGTACGAGAGCCGCAAGGATCTCCGCCAGCTGTTCCACCGAATCCGGAAAGAGACCTCGGCGGAGGATGGGGTACCCGAACCGAACGGGTCGAATCCTATGCGCCCTTCGACTCCCACCCCCGCTGCGACGAGGCAATCATCCGGTGCCGAGCGGCGAACGAGGCCGCCTCGAGACGAGAGTGGACCTGTAGCTTCGTGAGGATGCTCTGCACGTGCGTCCGCACGGTGTTGGGGCTGATGTGGAGTTGGTCGGACATCGCCTGGCCGCTCAATCCCTCGACGAGCAGGCTCAGCACCTCGCGCTCACGGCTGGTCAGTTGACCCATCAGAAGGTCAGCGCTGTCCTCTTCCGCCGATCGAGCCCCGGCGACCCTTGCAGCCGTTCGCCGGGGGAGCACGACCTGTCCCGCGAGCGCCGCCTCGACCACCTGGATGAACTTCGACACCGGAGTATCCTTCGTCACGTACCCGTGGAACCCGGCACGCAGCACGTTCCGGACCGCGCGATCGTCGTCGAGTGCGGTGAGCACCACGACCTTCGTTGTGGGGGAGATCTCGAGGATGTCGGAGCCCACCGACATGCCGCTCCTGTCGGGTAGCCCAAGGTCTACGAGAACCAGGTCTGGCGCGTGCTCACGGGCGGCCCGGATCGCTTCGGCGCCCGTGTTCGCAACGCCGTCCACTCCGATGCCGTTCGCTTCTAGGGCCGTCAGGACGGCCTCCGCGAACAGCATGTGGTCGTCGACGATCAGGACGCCGATGCTTGCCTCCCGTTCATTCCCAAGGGCAGCTCGACTCGGAACGCGGATCTTCCATCTGTCGTGCCCGCATGCACCGAGCCCCCGTGCGCCGCGACGATGCGCCGCGTGAGGTACAGGCCCAACCCGGACCCCCACGGGGTCCCCGGAGCGTTCGATCCACGAACGAAGGGCTCGAAGATCCGCTCCAGATCCGCAGGATCGGGACCCGGGCCCCGATCGTGGACGACGATCGTCGCCAAGTTCCTCCGGCGAGCAACCGACACGACGACCGGTTCTGCCTTGCCCGAGTACGCGACGGCGTTACGCACCAGGTTCACGACTGCAGTCCGGAGCTGGGCCGGGTCGATGTCGGCCATGATTTGGCCGGACGAGACCACGACGGCGGGCCAGCTTTCGGTCTCCAGCCGAACGGCGTCCACGGCCTCCTGGACGACCTCGACGAGGTCGACGGTCTGCAGCCTGGGCGCCTCGCCCTCCGCTGCCAGTCGGAGGAGGGCACCCACGAGCTCGGACAATCGATCGAGCTCCTGTCGCGTCCGAATGAGCAACTCCGCCTCGCGGCCGGAGCCCAGGACGGACACGACGTGATCGACCGCCGCACGGATACCGAGGATCGGTCCACGCAACTCGTGAGCGGTCCATGCGAGGCTCATCGGTAGACCCTCTCGTCCATCCGGACGAATCTCGCCCAGCGGGCTCCCGTTGCGTGGTTGTAGATCGGCCATCGAACGTACCCCTCGTCTCCTACGCAATGTGGTTTACACGGAGAGTGCTAAGACTGTCAAATTTGTCAACCATTCGGGGGACCCTCTTACAGAGATAAACGTATCAAGTTGGTCACGGGTTGCGTTCC
>CBRGMI010000009.1:0-23310 GCA_967797495.1 uncultured bacterium | reverse complement strand
ACCCGTGGCACTCCTAGGAGCCGCTGAGCGTTGGCTGCGTGTTCGTCGTTCGTGTGCGAGACGGGAAGATCGTTGAATCTCGCGACTACATCGATCCCCTAGCCCGCCTCGTGGCCTCCTCGGGTTCGCTTCGACGCATCTTGATGCGCCGTTCAAAGACCTGGGTATATAGGCGCTCACCCTACGCAAGCCAATCTATCGTGGGTCTGTGCCCAACGGGGTAAACGTCGCGGTGGTCGGGGCCGGCTTCGCAGGGCTGGCGGCCGCGCTCGACATCCACGACGCGGGGCTCTCCGTGACCGTGCTCGAGGCGCGCGAGCGCGTTGGCGGCAGGGTGCTCTCGGTCGAGCTCGAGAACGGCGAGATCGCCGAGCTCGGCGCGGAGTGGATCATGCCCGACGACGACGTCCTGCGGGCCACGATCGACAGGCTCGGGCTGACAGAGAGCGAGGCCGGCATCGACTACCTGCGTCGGGAGCCGCGCGGCCGGGCAGCCGTTCCGATGGCGGAGCTCGACGCTTTCCTCGAGGCCGCGGACGCGCACCTCGCCGCGTCGCCCGGGGACCGGAGCTCGATGAGGGCGATCCTGGATGCGGTCCCCGGTGACGACCGGGCACGGGTCGTCGCGAAGGCGCGCCTGCAGGGGACGTTCGCGAGCGATCTCGATCGCGTCGCCTGGCGCGCCGGCTGGCACGCCGGACGTCTGGCTGCCGAGCCCGCCGTGTACCGCCGGATGGAACGCGGCAACGGGTCGATCGCGGTCGCCGCAGCCGAGCTGCTCGCGGACGTCCGGCTCGGGATCCGCGCGACGGGCGTCGCGCAACGGCGCGGTCGCGTCGAGCTCCGGACCGACGGGGATACGATCGACGCTGACGCGGTGGTGGTGGCGGTGCCCGTGCGGCTCGTGACCGAGCTCGCGTTCGACCCTCCGCTGCCGTCCGAGCAGCGCGAGGCTTTCGAGGGGCTGCAGATGGGCGTGGCGTCGAAGCTCGCCGTCCCGCTCGAGGGCGAGCCGGAACGGTGCGCGATCCAGTGCGCCGATCTGCCCTTCTGGTTCTGGGTCGCCGACGGCGCCGATGGGCGACCGCGCCGGGTCGTGACCTCCTTCGCCGGGAGCGAGCTGCCGCAGGAGCGGCTCGCGACGGGGAGCGGCGATCCGACGACGTGGCTGCGGAGGATCGTCGAGCTGGCTCCGGAACTCCGGCCGGTCGGCACCCCGGTGATGAAGGTGTGGGCCGACGACCCGTGCGCACAGGGGGCGTACACCGCCTGGGATCACCCGTCGCTCTCGCGGCGGCCGCAGTTCGAACGCATGCACGGTGCGGTCGCGTTCGCCGGAGAGCACACGGCCGGGGACCACTCCGGGACGATGGAGGGCGCCCTCCGCAGCGGCGGGCGGGCGGCTGCGCAGGTGCTCGAGCTCCTCGGGCGCGGCTGAGGCCCGAACGGCGCGCTTGAATCACGGTTCAAGGCCACGTGTATCATCCGGCGAGCGCAGGGGCCTCCGGACGATGAGCCACACGACCGAGTCGATGACCGAGATGACTTCATGACCACGCGTCGGACGCGATGACCGAACCCCGCGACGACGGTCCCGTCCTGCTCATCGAGGACCTCGGTCCAGTCCGCCGGCTGACCCTCAACCGGCCCGCGTCTCTCAACGCGTTGAACGACGAATTGATGGACGCGCTCGAGGCGGCGTTCGATGCGGCGGCAGGGGAGGATGACGTCCGCGTCGTCGTCCTGCGAGGGGCGGGCCGCGCGTTCTGCGCCGGCTACGACCTCAACCAGGACGCCAAGGAGGGCACCAAGGACGCGGCCGGGTGGCACCGCGAGCTGGACCGCGACACGAAGCGGCTCCTGCGGATCCTCGAGCACCCCAAGCCCGTGATCGCGTCCGTGCACTCGTACTGCCTCGCCGGCGGGACCGACCTGATGCTCGCGTGCGATCTCGCGGTGGCGGCGGACGACTCGGTGTTCGGGTACGTCGACATCCGGTTCGGCTCGGGTGTGGTCTCGATGTTCCTGCCGTGGGTGGTCGGCGTCCGCGCCGCGAAGGAGCTCGTCCTGACCGGGCAGGACCGCATCCCAGCCGCCGAGGCGCTCAGGATCGGCCTGGTGAACCGGGTCGTGCCGCGCGACGAGCTCGACGACGCGACGATGGCGCTCGCGGACGAGATCGCGATGAACGAGCCGTTCGTCGTCCGAACGATGAAAGCGTCGATCAACCGGGTGTGGCAGCTCGCGGGCCTGCGAGCGGCGCTGGACGCCAACACCGAGCTCGACGTGATGATCGAGACCGCCAACCTGCCGGCCCGCGACGAGTTCCGGCGGATCACCCAGGAGGAGGGTCTGAAGGCCGCGATCGCCTGGCGGGACGCGCGGTATCGGGGCGAGGGGTGATCTTCGGGCTCGCCGCCGCGTTCGGCTGGGGGCTCGGAGACCTGTGGGCGGGGATGGCGGGCCGCAGGATCGGGAGCGGCCGGACGCTCGTGGTCGCGCAGGTGTCCGTCGCGATCGTGGCGACCCTGCTCGTGATCGTGGCTCGGCCGGACCTGTCCGGCCTCCCCAGGGTCGTGCCATGGCTCGTCCCGGCCGCGTTCGTCGGCGCCGCAGCGTTCGCGACGCTGTATCGGGGTCTCGAGCTCGGCCCGATCGCCGTTGTCTCCCCGGTCCTTGCCACCTACGCCGTCGTTCCGGTCTTCCTCTCGGTGGTCCTGTTGGACGAGTCGCTCGGAGCGGTGGAGTGGGCGGGGGCGGCGATCACGATCGCGGGGGCCGTCCTGACATCGACCGACCTGCGGGCCCTGCGTGGAGGATCGTTCACGCGGTTCGCCGGGTTGCCCTGGGCGATCGCGTCGACCCTGCTGTTCGGGGTCGCGACCTATGTGCTGGGGTGGTCGGCGAAGGAGGCCGGGTTCCTCGCTTCGATGTGGTTCGCGCGGGGGACGTTGTCGATCGTCGTCGTCGCCGCCGCGTTCATCGTCTGGGTGCGGTCGAACCGGCGGGGCGCGGTCCCCGCTCAGCGTTCGCCATCGGCACTCCGGCTCGCCGCGCTCGGAGGGGTGGTCGAGCTGCTGGGAACGCTGGTGTACGCGCGGGGCGCCGAGGTCGGCCTGGTGTCGGTCGTCACGGCTGCGTCGGCCACCTACCCGTTCATCCCCGTGCTGGGCGGCGTCGTGCTGCTCCACGAGCGCCTGGTGCCGAATCAGTACGTGGGCGTGGCGCTCGTCGTCGCCGGGCTGATGCTGCTCGCGTTCGGCTGACGACCATCCCCCAAGACCGGGTTCATGTCCGGCGGAAGAACTCGACCCTCTCGGGCCCGAGGGGCGTGTTCCCCAGGATCAGGTCGGCCGCCTTCTCGGCCACCATCATCACCGGTGCGTAGATGTTGCCGTTCGTCACGTAGGGGAAGACCGACGCGTCGACGACGCGCAGACCGTCGAGCCCGTGGACGCGCATCGTCGAGGGGTCGACCACCGACATCTCGTCGGTCCCCATCTTGCAGGTGCACGAGGGATGCAGGGCGGTCTCCGCGTCGCCGGCGACCCACGCGAGGATCTGCTCGTCCGTCTGCACGCTGGAGCCGGGCGAGATCTCGCCTCCGTCGAACGGCGCCATCGCCGGCTGACCCAGGATCCGCCGTGCCGTGTGGATCGCCTCGACCCACTCGCGCCGGTCCTGGTCGGTCGACAGGTAGTTGAAGCGCAGGGCGGGGTGGACGCGGGGGTCGGGACTCGTGATCCTCACCGAACCCCGCGCGTCCGAGTACATCGGCCCGATGTGGACCTGGTAGCCGTGATCGCTCGCCGGCGCCGAGCCGTCGTACCGGACGGCGATCGGCAGGAAGTGGAACATCAGGTTCGGGTACCGGACCTCGTCGTTGCTGCGGGCGAACCCGCCGCCCTCGAAGTGGTTCGTCGCGCCCGGCCCCGAGCGGAAGAACAGCCAGCGGAACCCGATCCAGGGCCGATACCGCCACTTCAGGTACGGCGCCATCGAGACCGGCTGCGTGCACGCGTGTTGGACGTAGACCTCGAGGTGATCCTGCAGGTTCTCGCCGACGCCCGGCAGGTCGTGCACCACGTCGATCCCGAGCGCTCGGAGCTCCTCGGCCGGGCCGACGCCCGAGAGCTGCAGGGTCTGCGGCGTGTTGATCGCGCCGCCACACACGATGACCTCGCCGGCGTCGATCCGCGCGGGCGCCTCGCGGCCCCGCGCCGCCTCGACTCCGGCGGCGCGCGAGCCCTCGAACAGGATCCGCGTCACGAACGTCCGCGTTCGGACCTCGAGGTTCGGGCGCGACCTCACGGGGTGCAGGTAGGCGCCCGCCGCCGAGAGCCGCCGGCCGCGGTGGATGTTCCGGTCGAACGCGGCGAACCCCTCCTGTCGGTAGCCGTTCACGTCGTCGGTCAGCTCGAAGCCCGCCTGACGCGCCGCCTCGAAGAACGCGCCGAACAAGGGATTGGTGGCGGGGCCGCGTTCGAGCACGAGGGGGCCCGCGGCGCCTCGGAACTCGTCGCCCGGCCCGGCCGCGAGGCAGTGCTCCATGCGGCGGAAGTAGGGGAGGCAGTGCGCGTAGTCCCACGCCTGCATCCCGGGGTCGGCGGCCCATCGCTCGAAATCGAGCGGGTTCCCTCGCTGGAAGATCATGCCGTTGATGCTGCTCGAGCCGCCGAGCACCTTGCCCCGGGCGTGGTAGATCCGGCGGCCGCGCATGTGGGGTTCGGGTTCGGACTCGTACCTCCAGTCGTAGAAGCGGTTGCCGATCGGGAACGTGAGCGCCGCCGGCATGTGGATGTACACGTCCCACGGGTAGTCGGGCCGTCCGGCCTCCAGGACCAGGACGCGGTTGGACGGGTCGGTCGAGAGCCGGTTGGCCAGGGCGCACCCGGCGGACCCGCCGCCCACGATCACGAAGTCGTACCGCTCCGACGCCACCGCCCCCTCTCGGCGAAGTGTGCATCAGTCGCGTCCCGCGCGCTCGGTCGTGGGCGGCCCGCAGGGCGGCGGGGGTAAGCTCGGGCCCGGATGGACGCGCCGGTCCGAGACGCCTTCGCGGAGTCGATCGAGGTGGTTCGCGCCGCCAACGCTCGGGGCATCCCGCTCAAGCTCATCGGTGGCCAGGCCGTCCGGCTCCTGTGCCCGCTCTTCCCGCACCGGGCGCGCGAGGACCAGGACATGGACTTCGCGTGCGTGTCACCGAAGAAGCGAGACGTGATCGCCTTCTTCGGCGAGCGGGGATTCCTGGGCGACGCCCGGTTCAACACCCTCCACGGCGACCGGCAGATGTACTTCACGACCGCGGACGGGAAGACCTCGGTCGACGTCGTCATGGACAGGCTGAACATGTGCCACATCCTGGATTTCTCCGACCGGATCGATCGGATGCCCGACACGCTGGACGTCGCGGACCTCCTCCTGTCCAAGCTGCAGATCGTCGAGCTGAACGAGAAGGACGTCCACGACCTGCTCCACCTGCTCTCGGGGTTCGAGGCGATGCCCGGTGACGAAACCGGCACGATCGGCCTCGGGCGCGTCGGCCGCCTGGTGGCGTCGGACTGGGGGTGGTGGAGGACGACGACGATGAACCTGGACAAGTTGGCGCAGCTCGCCGACGGGGACCACCGCGATCTGCTGCCCGAGGCTCGCCGCTTCGAGCCCGCCGAGCAGGCCCGACGGGTGCGGGTCTTCTGCGAAGAGGTGCCCAAGACCATGAAGTGGAAGCTCCGCGCCCGGGTGGGCGACCGCGTCCGCTGGTACGAGCTTCCCGAGGAGGTCGGCCACTAGGCCGGCCACTACCCGCTTGCGCCTTTGGGCGGCCGGGCGGAAGATGGCGCGAGTGAAGATCTTCTTCGTGACCGACCTGCACGGGTCGGAGATCTGCTGGAAGAAGTTCCTGAACGCGGGGCCGTTCTACAAGGCCGACGTGGTGATCCTGGGCGGGGACGTCACGGGCAAGGCGATGGTGCCGATCGTGCAGCGCCCCACCGGCTCCTGGGAGGCTTCCCTCCAGGACCACCTCGAGACGTTCGAGACCGACGAGGAGATCGTCGAGTTCGAGAAGCGCGTGATGAACCGCGGCTACTACCCCATCCGCGTCTCGCAGGAGGAGTACGTGGCGATGCAGGAGGATGCCGACCTCGTCGACAAGCGGTTCAAGGAGGTCATGCTCGACGGCACCGAACGCTGGATCGCGATGGCCGAGGACAAGCTTGCCGGCACGGGGATCCGGGTCGTGGCGTGCCCGGCCAACGACGACATGTTCGAGATCGACGAGCTGCTGACCCACGCCCACGTCGTGGAGACCGGGGACGAGGACCACCCGATCGAGATCGACGGGTTCACGATGATCTCGATGGGGTGGACGAACCCGACGCCCTGGCACACGTTCCGGGAGGCCGAGGAGCCCGAGCTCGCGGTTCGGATCGAGAACGCGCTCTCACACGCTGGCGACCCCGAGACCACGATCTTCAACTTCCACGCTCCGCCGTACGGCTCCAAGCTCGACAACGCGCCGGCGCTGAACGAGGACCTCACGTACAAGTCGGGCGGGCAGGCGCTCCGGCCGGTCGGCTCGACCTCGGTGAAGGAGTCGATCGAGCGGTTCCAGCCGATGCTCGGCCTGCACGGGCACATCCACGAGAGCAAGGGCGCCGCGAGGATCGGCTCCACGCTCTCGCTCAACCCAGGGAGCTCGTACGAGGAGGGCATCCTCCAGGCTGCCGTTGTGACGATCGACGCGAAGAAGCGGAAGGTCAAGAACTACCAGCTCGTGAACGGCTGACCGCCGTTCCGTACCCGGGAGGGGGTGCAGATGGCAGCGGTAGGTGAAGCTCCTACCTTGTTCCTGCGCAAGGCGACCGGCCTGGTGAAGGGGTGGTCGAAGTTCGACGCGTTCCTCTACTCCTTCATGTCGGTCAACTTCGTGACGCTGGGCCTGTTCTTCGCGCTTTCGGTGTTGGCGTTCGTGCCGACCGGACAGGTGCTCCCGGCCCTTCTGATCTCGGGCGTGTTCGTCACGTTCCTGGTCATCACGTACGCGGGGCTGATCTCGGTGATGCCGCGCGCAGGCGGCGACTACGTGTGGCAGAGCCGGGTCATGGGCGGCGGGATCGCGTTCGTGCTCGCGGTCACCGGGTGGTGGTTCATCCTGTGGTACTGGGCGCCGATCTACGGCAACATCCTCAACGTCGAGGTGTTGCAGCCGCTGGCGGCGACGTTCAAGTGGGACGGCGTGACCGAGTGGCTGGCGACCGACAACGGCCTGTTCGTCGTGATCCTGGGGACGGTCGTGCTGGCCGGCTACCTGGTCTCGCTGGGGATGGAGGGCTACGCGAAGGTCCAGAAGGTCTGCTTCTACATCGGGATCGTCGCGCTCGCGGTCGTCTTTCTCGTGATGCTGTTCGGGTCCAAGAGCGGGTTCCAGAGCGCGTTCAACCAGGAGACGGCGAACCTGTTCAACGCCAAGGGCGACGTGTATAGGCAGACGATCGAGCTCGGCACCACCAACAATGGCGGGCCGATCGTGCCCGAGCTCGGGCTCTCGCCCTTCTTCGGCGACACGCTGCTGCTCATCCCGTTCCTGTGCTTCTGGATCCTGTGGCCGAACTGGGGCGCCACGCTGTACGGCGAGGTCCGCGGCGCGAGCGACTTCAAGCGCGTGATGGGCGGCATGATGTACGGCCTGTGGGTCACGGTGGCCGTCGCCGTCGTGTTCATCCTGCTCGTGAACAAGTTCTTCGGGTGGGAGTTCTTCAACGCGGCGAACCTGAACTACTGGGCAACGGTCTACGGGTTCGGGGACGCGTCGATACCCGTGTGGTCCTACGCGCCGTTCCTGGCCAGCTTCTACTTCCACAGCTCGCTGATCTCGGCGCTCATCGTGCTCGCGTTCGGCGCGTGGTTCCTGGGGTGGGCGGGGACGCTGTTCCTGTCCTCGACGCGGGTCATCTTCGCGGCCGCGTTCGACCGCGTGCTGCCCGAGAAGGTGGCGGACGTCTCCGAGAAGCGGCACGTGCCGGTCTGGGCTCTGGTGCTGATGCTGGTGCCCTCGATCGCGGTCGGCGCGTTGTACGCGTACACCAGCAAGTTCTCCACGTACATCTTGGATGCGACGCTGGTGATCGCGGTGACGTTCTTCGGGACGGCGATCGCGGCGATGATCCTGCCGTATCGCAAGAAGTCGCTGTACGCGAACTCGCCGATCGCCCGCTACAGGATCCTCGGGTTGCCGCTGCTCACGGTGACCGGGTTCATCACCGCGGCGTTCCTGGGGTTCAACCTGTGGCACTGGTTCACGAACGACCTGTACGCGGTGAACAACTCCGAGTCGCTGTGGTTCATGGGAATCATGTACGGACTCGCGTTGATCATCTACGTCGTGGCGAAGCTGTACCGGAAGCAACAGGGGATCGACCTGAGCGCCGTCTACAAGGAGATCCCTGTCGAGTAGGACCGGGGAGCAGGAGGCGATCGGGGGCGGCCCACGTGGCCGCCCCCGGGGTCTGGGGGCTCGAGAAGCGAGCGCGGATGCGCGAGCGATAGCCGCCGGCGAGGAGGTCCGTCTGGGGGTTCCCGATGGCTGACGAGTACCGGATGTTCATCGCCGGCGAGTGGACCGGCTCGCAGAGCGGGGCCACGTTCGAGGCGACCTCGCCCTCGACGGGCGAGGTGATCGGCACGCTGCCCGAGGGGACGCGTGACGACGTTCGCCGAGCGGTGGCCGCCGGCGCCGAGACGTTCGGGACGTGGTCGGGGCTCACGGCGTTCGACCGCGCCAGGGCGATGCGGCGCGTGGCCGAGTCGATCGATGCTCGACGCGACGACCTCGCGCGTACGCTCGCGCTCGACCAGGGCAAGCCGATGCGGGCGGAGGCGTTCGACGAGGTCGAGGAGCTGATCGCGTACTTCGAGATGGCGGCGGCCGACGCCGTCCGGGTCGAGGGCCTCATCCCGCCCTCGGTGACCCAGGGCAACCGTGTGCTCGTCTACCGGGTGCCGCGCGGCGTTGCCGGCGTGATCAGCCCCTGGAACTGGCCGTACACGATGCCGGGCGAGATCGTCGCGCCCGCCCTCGCGAGCGGGAACACCGTCGTCCTCGCGCCGGCGCCCACCACGAGCGTGTGCGCGGTGGCGCTCGCCGAGGTGATCGCCGAGGCCGACCTACCCGCCGGAGCGTTCAACCTGGTGACGGGCCCCGGCCCGGTGGTCGGCGACGAGGTGGCCTCGAACGCCGGTGTCTCGACGGTCGGCTTCATCGGCTCGATCGCCACCGGCCACCGCGTGGCCGAACGCGCGGCGGGCAAGGAACTGCTGCTCGAGATGGGCGGAAACGGGCCGCTGGTCGTGCTCGAGGACGCCGACCTCGACGCCGCGGTCGAGGCCACCCTCACGGCCTGCTTCCTGAACGCCGGCCAGAGCTGCACCGCGGGCGAGCGCGTCCTGGTGCAGGAACGAGTGCACGACGAGTACGTCGGCAGGCTCACGGCCGCGATCGCCGAGCGCATCCGGCTGGGCGATCCGTTCGACGACGCCACCACGATGGGGCCGCTCAACAACGCGCCCGTGGCCGACAAGACCGAGCGGCACGTGAGCGACGCCGCCGAGCTCGGCGCCGCGATCGTGACCGGCGGCAAGCGCGCGCCGCAGTTCGGCAGCGACCTGTTCTTCGAGGCCACGGTCGTCGACGGCGTGACCGACGAGATGGAGATCGCGCGCGAGGAGACGTTCGGGCCCGTCGTGCCGGTCCAGACGATCCGCCACGAGGACGAGGCGATCGCGCTCGTCGACCGCTCCGAGTACGGGCTGCTCTCGGCGATCTTCACGGCCGATATCGGACGCGGCCTGCGGTTCGCCGAGCGCGTCCGGACCGGCTGGGTCAACGTGAACGAGGGCACGAACTACTGGGAGTCCCACCTGCCGTTCGGCGGGCGGGCGGGTTCGGCGAGCGGGGTCGGGCGGGTCGGCGGCCGCTTCTCGATCGAACGGCTGACCGAGCTCAAGACGATCGTGGTGCACCTGGGATAGGAGGCCGGGCGTGGTCCGGTCCAAGGGGCGACCGACCAGACTCTTCTTCGCGGCGGACCTGCACGGGTCGCAGCCCACGTTCCGCAAGTTCCTCGGCGCGGCCGCGTTCTACGAGACCGACGCGCTGGTGTTCGGCGGCGACCTCATGGGCAAGGCGTTGGTGCCGATCGTGCGCTCGAACGGCGTGTACCGGGCGCACTTCCAGGGCCGCGATCACGAGTTCGACGAGGACGGCCTGGCTGAGTTCGCGGGGAGCGTCGAGCTGCCCGGCTTCTACTGGCACGTGTTCGAGCCCGACGAGTACGCGGCCGTGAAGGACGACGAGCTCGCGCAGCTCGGGTGGTTCCACCGCCTGGCGTCCGAACGCCTTGCGGAGTGGATCTCGCTGGCCGAGGACCGGCTGGGCGGCACACGCGTCCGGATGTACCTGACCGGCGGGAACGACGACGAGCCGGCGATGCTCGAGGTCCTCGACCGCCATGACGGACCGAACGTGATCGCCTGCGAGGACCGCGTGGTCGAGCTCGACGACGAGCACACGATGATCACGGTCGGCCTGTCCACGGTGACGCCGTGGGACACGCCGCGCGAGGCGAGCGAGGAGGTCATCGCGGCGGCGATCGAACGCTCGGCGAACTCCGTCCCCGACGTCGGGCGGTGCGTGTTCAACCTGCACTGCCCGCCGAAGGACACGCCGATCGACACCTGCCTCAAGCTCGAGAAGCGCCCCGGCGAGCTCCCGAAGCCGATCCGGGAAGGCGGCCGGTTCGTCACGACGGGTGGGGGAAGCGCGGCGGTTCGGGAGGCCGTGGGCCGTTATCAGCCGCTGGTCGCGCTGCACGGCCACATCCACGAGTCGGCGGGCCGGTTCCGGATCGGCAAGACGCAGTGTTTCAACCCGGGGAGCGAGTACGTGCAGGGGACGCTCAACGGGTGGATCGTGGCGCTGAACGGCGGGCGGCTCTCGGGCTACCAGCACACGGCCGGGTGAGGCTCAGGGCTCGACCAGCGTTCCACCCCAGTCAGTGGGGTCGACGTCCTCGAGCGTCTGGGAGAACGTCCATCGATGCCCTGCCGGAAGGCGGGTGTGGTTCGGTCAGGGCCTCCATCTGAGCCGTACCCTAGTGTCCCGAAGTCGCCGTTCCACGGGCGCATGGGGGGACCGACGGCTGTCCGAGCTTGACAGGTACGCCTGACAGGCACGCCCCGGCCGTCATCGTTGCCGGCCGCGGAGTCGAACGAAGAAGGTGTGATGGACGCGATCGAACGACCGAGATCCACGTCGGCGGAACGTTCGCCGGGGCCACTCAGCCTTCGTCGGTTGCGACTGCGGTTCAGCGACCCATTCCTCGAGTCTGCGTTCCGCGCCTATCAGTTCCGGCACAACCTCGGCAACATCCGGTTCGCCTTCCTGGCCGGGATCGCTCTATGGATCTCGTGGGGGCTGCTGCTGAATCCCCAGATGTTGGCCCTGTCCGATCAGAGGATCGACGTGCTGATGCGGTTCGGTGTCTTCATCCCCATGCTGGTTGTCGGGCTCGCACTCACCTTCACACCCTTCTTCGCACGTACGTGGGAGTGGATCGCTGCCGCCATCGCGGTCGCGACGCTCCTCGTGTGGGTCTACTACGTCTCGCGGGTGCTCACGTTGCCTGCCGAGTACGGATACGTCGGTGTCATCCTGATCACCGCGTTCACCTACACCCTGCTACGGCTCCGGTTCGTCTTCGTCGCGCTGATCACGATCATCGGCATCGCCGCGTATCTGCCGTACGCGTTCACGGCCAGCTACATCGTCGACGTGAGCCTGGTCCTGGCGACGCTCTACCTGGTCTCGTTCGGCGCGCTGGGTGGTCTGGCTGCCTTCCGGATGGAACGGTTCACCCGAGACCTGTTCCTCCGAGAGCGTCAGCTCGAGCAGGAACGGGCGCGGTCGGACGGCCTGCTGCTGAACATCCTGCCGCAGGCCATCGTCGAGCAGCTCAAGAGCTCCCCAACCGGCCGGATCGCGCAGGCGTTCGAAGAGGTGAGCGTGGTATTCGCCGACGCGGTCGGCTCCACGGAGCAGGCCGCGCGATGCACTCCGGAGGAGTTCGCCGATTCGCTGGACGAGCTGTTCCGCACGTTCGACGAGATCGCCGACCGGCACCACCTCGAGAAGATCAAGACCATCGGGGATGCGTACATGGCCGTGGCTGGGGCGCCGGTTCCCATGCGGGGTCACGCCGAAGCAGCCGTCGGCATGGCCCTCGACATCCTGGCCGGGGCGGGCGGGACCCGCTGGCCGTCCGGCGATCCGATCGAGGTGCGGGTGGGTGTCGCGACCGGGCCGGCCGTCGCCGGGGTGATCGGGGTGCGGAAGTTCGCGTACGACCTGTGGGGCGACACCGTAAACCTCGCGAACAGGCTTGAGGAATCCGGCGAGCCCGGATACGCGCTGGTCTCGGAATCGACGGCCAGCCAGCTCGCCGACCGCTACCACTTCGCTCCCACTCAGGTCATCGACCTGAAGGGCAAGGGGCCCACACCCGTACGCGTCCTGCTGGGCCGCCACACGGACGTCCCGATCGCATCGCCCAGCTCGCCCGGTCACGGATGATGCTCAGGAGGCTTCGAGAAGACTCGCCGGGCATCAGGCGGACCCGTCGCCTCATCATGCAAGCGTCGATCGTCGTCTTGACGTGCTCCGTGTTGGTCGGGTGCAGCGCCTTCGATCTCGATTCACCGCCGCCGCGCGCCGCCCGAGGCAACGACACGATCGTCGTCGGGGTGTCGGGCGCCTTTGCCGAGAACCAGCTCGTGGCGGAGATGTATGCCCAGGTCCTGGAGCACGCGGGCTACAACGTCCAGCGAGAGTTGGATCTGCGATCGCGAGAGAGCTCACAGAACGCCTTGGAGTCTGGCCGGATCGATCTCAAACCGGAATACCTCTCGTCGTTGCTTCTGTTCATGGACCGCAACGCGCAGGCATCGGAGGACCTGGCCGACGTCACCGAGCGGTTGGGAGGGCTGCTGCGATCCCGAGGCATCACCCTGCTCACGCCGTCGCCGGCGCAGGACACCAACCAGTTCGTGGCGAACGCGGAGACCGCGGATCGCTTCGACCTGACCACGATGAGCTCCCTGGCAGCCGTGGCAGGCCAGTTGACCCTGGGGGCGCCGCCCGAGTGCCCGCAACGGGCCTTCTGCCTTCCGGGGCTGAAGAGCGTCTACGGGATCGTCTTCAACGATTTCCAGCCCCTCGATGTGGGGGGCCCACTGACGGTCGCCGCGCTCTCGAACGACGACGTGCAGGTCGCCCTGCTCTTCTCCACGGATCCACGCGTCAGCGAGAACGGCTTCGTGCCTCTCGTGGACGACCGCCATCTCCAAGACGCCGAGAACATCACGCCCGTGATCCGGTCCGACAAACTGAACGACGAGATCCGGGGTCTGCTCGACGCGGTGAGCGCGCGACTGTCGAACGACACGCTGACCGAGCTCGTTCGACAGGTCGTCATCGACGGGCAGCAGGTGCCGACCGTGGCCAGGCGATTCCTGTCCTCGAACGGCCTTCTCTGAGACTCGGTCGTCGGAGGACGCGATGGCGTCGGACGAGCAGGCCCCGGAAACGATCCCGGCGGACGAGCTCGCCCGTCTTCGGCGAATCGAGGAGGCGGCGAAGAAGGTCCTGGCCGAGATGGAGGGCCGGCGTTCGGCAACGACCGTGCTCACCGCGATCGCCGAACTGCGGGCGGCGCTGAAGCAGCCGTGACGGTCCCGCCGCTTGCCGCCCCGCGGCGCCCGAGGAAGACTTCCCAACCGTGAGGGATCGGGCTCGAACCGTCGTCGTCGGCGCCGGGATCGTCGGCGCGAGCGCGGCCTACCACATGGCCGAGCTAGGCGAGCGCGACGTGCTCGTGCTCGACCAGGGGCCGCTGTTCGAGACCGGGGGCTCGACCACCCACGCGCCCGGGCTCGCGTTCCAGACCAACGGCTCTCGGATGATGTGCCGGATCGCGCAGGAGTCGGTCGCGCTGTACGCGACGCTCGATGACGACGGCCTGCCCGTCTGGTACGGCGTCGGCGGGATCGAGGTCGCGACCTCCGAGGCCCGGATGCGTGAGCTGAAGCGCCGGCTCGGGTTCGCGCGCTCGTACGGGCTCGAGGGCGCCGAGCTCCTGACGCCCGCCGAGGCGGCCGGGAAGGTCCCGCTGCTCGACCCGTCGACGATCCTCGGCGCCTACCACGTGCCCTCCGACGGCATCGCGAAGGGCGTTCGGATCGCGGCCGCCCTGGGGCGCAAGGCCGAGCAGCATGGCGTCGCGTTCGAGGGCGGGATCGTCGTGACCGGGTTCGAGATCCTTGACGGTCGGGTCGTCGGTGTGAGGACCGACCATGGCGACGTCGAGTGCGAGCGCGTGCTGCTCTGCACCGGGATCTGGGGTCCGAGCGTCGGTGCGCTGGCGGGCGTGCCGGTCCCGCTGCTGGCCGTCCAGCACCAGCTCGTGTGGACCGACCCGATCCCGGAGCTGGAGGGCGACGCCCGCGAGGTCGCGCACCCGATCCTCCGTCACCAGGACATGGCGATGTACTTCCGCCACCGCGAGGACCACTACGCCGTCGGCAACTACAGGCACGAGCCGATCGCGACGCCGCAGTCCGAGCTCCGCAGGCCGGGCCACGAGCCCTTGATGCCGTCGCTCATGCCGTTCACGCCGAGCGACTTCGACGTCGCCGAGGCCGAGGCGGCGCGGCTCCTGCCGGCGCTCAAGGGACGCATGCGCCCCGCCGATCCCGAACGCTCGATCAACGGCATGTTCTCGTTCACGCCGGACGCGGGCTCGATCGTCGGCGAGTCGGCCACTGTCCGGGGCATGTGGATCTGCGAGGCGGTGTGGGTCACCCACGCGGGCGGGTTCGGCAAGCACGTGGCCGAGTGGATGGTGCAGGGCGAGCCGTCGATCGACATGGCCGAGGCCGACGCGAACCGCTTCTACCCGTTCATGACCACGCCGCCGTTCGTGCTCGAACGCGGCAAGCAGCAGTACCGCGAGGTGTACGACATCATCCATCCGCGCCAGCAGATGGCGCGACCGCGCAAGCTGCGGCTCTCGCCGTTCTACGAACGCCAGGTGGCTCTCGGCGCCGAGTTCGTCGTGGGCGCCGGGTGGGAGCGCCCCGAGTGGTTCGAAGCCAACGCCGGCCTCGTCCCCCCGGACGCCCCATGGCTGCGCCGGGACGAGTGGGCCGCGCGGTTCTGGTCGCCGATCGAGGGCGCCGAGCACCTGGCCACGCGCACGAGCGCGGCGCTGTTCGACCTGACGGCGTTCGCGAAGTTCGACGTCGAGGGGCCCGACGCCGTGGCGTACCTCGAACGCATCTGCGCCAACCGGATCGACCGTCCGGTCGGCACGATCGTCTACACGGCGATGCTCACGCCGACCGGCGGGATCCGCTGCGACCTCACGATCACGCGCAAGGAGGACGAGCTGTTCCGCGTGATCACGGGCGGCGGGAGCGGGCAGCACGACCTGGTTTGGATGCGCCGCCAGATCCGCGACGGCGAGCGGGTCCGGATCGCCGAGCGCACCGGATCGCTGTTCGCGCTCGGCCTGTGGGGCCCGAAGGCGCGCGAGATCCTCGCGCAGGTCAGCGATGTCGACGTGGGCAACGAAGCGTTCCCGTACATGACGGCCCGCTATCTGAACGTCGGCGAGGTCGGTCCCGTCTGGGCCCAGCGGATCTCCTACGCCGGCGAGCTCGGGTGGGAGCTGTACGGCCAGTTCGCGATGGGGGATCGAGCCTGGGAACTGCTGTGGGAGGCCGGGCAGGACCTGGGACTCGTGGCCGCCGGGCTCGGGTGCTTCGACACGCTGAGGCTGGAGAAGGGCTATCGGTTCTGGGGGCAGGACATCCACACCGAGCACGATCCGTTCGAGGCGGGCCTCGGCTTCGCGGTCAAGATGGACAAGGGCCCGTTCCAGGGCCGCGACGCGCTCGAACGCATCCTCGAGCGCGGCCCGACCGAGCGGCTCGCGTGCATCACCCTCGACGACCCGACCGCGGTCGTGCTGGGTAAGGAGCCGATCCGATCCGACGGGCGCGTGGTCGGCTACGCCACGTCGGCCGGGTACGGCTACTCGGTCGGACGCTGCATCGTCTACGGTTACCTGCCCGCCGAACTGGCGGTGCCGGGCACGCCGGTCGAGGTCGAATACCTCGACGAGCGGCTCCCGGCGACGGTCGCCGAGGACCCGTTGTGGGACCCGAAGGGCGAACGACTGAGGGCGTGACGAGGTCGCTCGGGCCGGATCGCGCAGGGAAGGAGCGGAGCTTGGCCGTCATCGACAACCCGGGGATCCTCCTCTACACGCGGATCCGCAAGTCGCCGTACTTCTACGCGTCCCGCGAGCACGGGGTCGCCCGCTACAGCGTGTACAACCACACGTACCACCCTCGCCACTACGGCGACCCGGTTGCCGAGTACTGGCACCTCGTGAACGGCGTCACGCTGTGGGACGTCGGTGTCGAGAAGCAGATCCAGATCAAGGGGCCGGACGCGTTCGACCTCACGAACATGATCGTCCCGCGCGACCTCCACAAGTGCGCGGTCAACGAGTGCAAGTACGTCTTCATCACCGGCCCCGACGGCGGGATCCTCAACGATCCGGTCCTGCTCCGGGTCGCCGAGGACGAGTTCTGGCTCTCGCTCGCGGACTCGGACGTGAACCTGTACGCGCTCGGGATCGCCGGCGCGAAGGGGATGGACGTCACGGTGCAGGAGATCGACGTGGCGCCCGTGCAGATCCAGGGCCCGAACGCGAAGAAGGTGCTCACCGACCTCTTCGGCGAGCGGGTGCTCGAGATCCCGTACTACGGCCTGATGCAGGGCGAGCTCGACGGCATGGACGTCGTGGTCTCGCGCACCGGCTACACGGGCGAGGTCGGCTACGAGATCTACCTGCGCGACGCCTCCAAGCGCGGCGTGGCGTTGTGGAACCGCGTGCTCGAAGCCGGCAGGCCCCACGGGCTCGAGGTGATCGGTCCGTGTCACATCCGCCGCATCGAGGGAGGCATCCTCGCCTTCGGCGCGGACATGTGGTACGAGCACAACCCGTTCGAGGTCGGGTACCACTACACGTGGATGGTCGACCTGGAGCAGGAGGCCGACTTCATAGGCAAGGAAGCCCTCAAGCGGATCAAGGCCGAGGGCGTGCGGCGCAAGCTCGTCGGCGTCGACATCGAGGGGGAGCCGCTCGGCAGCTACATCGACAACGAGATGCTCGACGTGTTCCCTGTGTCGGTGGGTGGGAACGAGGTCGGCAGGGTCACCTCGGCCTGCTTCTCGCCGCGCCTGGAGAAGAACATCGGGTTCGCGATGCTGCCGATCGAGCACACCGAGCTCGGGACCACGCTCGAGGTCGAGACGCCGGTCTCCGGCAAGGTGAAGGCCTCGGTCGTGCAGATGCCGCACTGGGACCCGACCAAGGAGATCCCCAAACAGTAGCGTCAGCCCGCCGGCAGGACGAAACGGATCGTCGTGCCCCTGCCGGGTTCGCTCTCGGCCGAGATCGTCCCGCCGTGCGCCTGGACCAGGCTCTTTGCGATCGCGAGCCCGAGCCCGGCGCCGCGCGACTCGGGCGACTTGGCGAACCGGTCGAACACGTGGGCGAGCTCGTCCGCGGGGATGCCCTCGCCCGTGTCCGTGACGGTGAACACCACACCTTGGGGGTTCGTCGACGCTTCGAGTGTGACCGTGCCGCCGGACGGGGTGTGCCGGACGGCATTCGCGAGCAGGTTCGCGAGCACCTCGCCGATCCGGACGCGATCCACCTCGAGCGACGGCAGGCCGGTCCCGACCTCGGTCTTCAGCTCGAGCCCGCCCTCGCCCGCCGGCGTTGCGAACGCGCCCGCGGCGGTCTCGACGAGCTCGCGTGGCTCGAGCCGCTCGCGATGCAGGCGTAGCGCGCCCGCCTCCGCGTTCGAGAGCAGCTGGAGGTCCTCGAGCAGGCGTGCCATGACGTCGGTCTCGCGTTCGATCAGCTCGAGGTGCTCCCCGTCGGCCTCGTAGAGCCCGTCGCGCATGCCCTCGACTCGCCCGCGGATGACCGCGAGCGGCGTCCGGAGCTCGTGCGCGACGTCGGCCAGCAGGTCGCGGCGCTGGCGCTCGTTGGTCTCGATGCGCTCGGCCATCCGGTTGAAGGCACCGGCCAGGTTGCGGACATCCGAGGGTCCGTACACCGGTGCGCGGGCCGACAGGTCTCCGTCGGTGATCTTCTCGGCGGCGTCCATGACCTCGCCGATCGGTCTCGCCGTTCGCCGGATCGCGCGGCCCAAAGCGATGACACCGACCACCAGCAGGATCGGGAAGAACGGGAACCACGGGAAGAAGCCGCCGTGTTGGTCGCCCCCGCCGAACCATCGCCCGCCGAACGCGGCCCCGAGCCAGCCGACCAGGAACACGAAGAACAGGAAGAAGATCCCGAAGCCGATCGCGATCCGCCGGACGAAGCGGCCGCGCATGCCGCTCCACTCGCCGCCCTTGGGCGGCCACGACTCCTCGGGCGGCCACCAGGGAGGCGGACCCCCGCGCCAGCGGCCGAACTCAGGCATCGGCGAATCGGTACCCGACGCCGTGGACCGTCAGGAGGTAGCGGGGCGAGGCGGGCTCGGGCTCGATCTTGCGGCGGATGTTCTTCACGTGGGCGTCGATCGCGCGCTCGTAGGACTCGATCGCCACGCCGTGCACGGCATCGAGGAGCTGGGACCGCGTGAAGACGCGGCCGGGTTCGCGCGCGAGGGTCGCCAGCAGCTGGAACTCGGTGGGGGTGAGCTCGACCGACGCGCCGGCCACGCTCACGCGCATCTTGCCGGTGTCGATCTCGACGTCGGCGGCACGCAGGACCTCGGCGCCGCGTTCGGCGGCCCGGGTGCGTCGGAGGACGGCGCGGATCCTCGCGACCAGCTCCTTGGGGCTGAACGGCTTGACCACGTAGTCGTCGGCGCCGAGCTCGAGGCCGACGATCCTATCGGTCTCGTCTCCGCGCGCCGTGAGCATCACGATCGGCGTGTTCGACCAACGGCGGATCTCGCGTGCGACGTCGAGCCCGTCGCGGCCGGGGAGCCCGAGGTCCAGCACCAGCAGATCGGGCTTCGCGCTCCGGACGCTGGCGATCGCCGAACCGCCGTCGCCCACGACGATGACCTCGAACCCGGCGTTGTCCAGGTAGTCGCGCACCACCCGCGCGATCTCGATCTCGTCCTCGACCACCAACACGGTCGTCATGACACGCCCTCCAGCGCCGCTAGCCTGCCGACGCGAGCGGGCGGTGGCAACCGCCACCGCCCGCTCACCCGAGGCGCCTCGGGGGTCAGGCGCTCGGCGGCCCGGTGCTCTCCTGGTCGCTCACCTGCTCGTGCTGGCGGCGGTGCCAGTCACTCGCCCGGTCCTCGAACCTGGCTCGACCCTCCTCGGACCACGGTCCGTACCCCCGGCCGTGGTCATGGCCCCAACCGCGGGGGCCTCGGAAGGCCCGGCTCACGAGGAAGATCGTGCCGAAGATGAACAGCGGGAACAGGAAGAACCCGAACGGGAAGAACCCGTAGCCGCGCCCGTATCCGCCGACCACCTGGACCACCTGCTCCGAATCCGCGGCGCGGCGGATCCCCTCGTCGACGCCGGCGTTGTACGCGCCGATCGCGATCCCCGCCGTGACCAGCACGATCAGGATCGCCGCGGCGATCGCCCATCCACGTCGCATCTCGTGCCTCCTTCCGAACGCTTCTCGTCCGTCACCATCGATGTTGGCGCTCGGATGTGAAGCGCTCGTGAAGGCGTTGGGGAGGGTTCGTGAGGTCGACCTGCGTCCGCGGGCTCAGCCGGACCCGTCGCGCGTGACGTCGGCGACCTCGGCCCCCAGCGCGGCGACGAGGTCGCGGCCGGCCACGTGCAGGTTGACGCCGTGGCCCCCGCCGCCGATCGCCACACGTTCGAGCGACGGGATCCGCGCGTCGGCGATCACGGGCCATGGGTTCGCCGAGCCGAACGGCGTGATCGTCCCGCGTTCGTACCCGGTCGCGGCCTTCGCCTCCTCGGCGTCGGGCAGCGAGAGCCGGCTGACGCCGAGGTGGGCGCGGAGCCTGGGCCAGTCGATCTGCCGCCCCCCCGGGACCAGGACGAAGACGTAATCCTCGGCGCCGCGGCGCACCACGATCGTGCGGAGCAACTGCCCGAGCTCGATCCCCTGGAAGCTCGCGCTCTCCTCGGCCGATCGCGCGCGTTCGGTCCGGACCACCCCGTAGGCGAGGTCCGAGCTCCGCAGCGCGCGGAGCGCGGGCGTGTCGTCGTCCATCGTCCGCGAGCCTAGCCGGTCAGGCCGGGGTGACCGCGAGCAGCAGGTCGACGACGTAGCCCGCGAAGGAAGGCCGGACGAACAGCCTCGTCGTCCCCCGCCGCTCCTGGAGCAGGACCTGCGCCGAACCGAACAGCGACTGCGCGCACCGCCAGTCGCCCCAGGACCGTGGGTGCAGATCGATCGGGCAGGCGGACGCGAGGAGGTCGTGTCGCGACGAGCCCTCGAGCTCGAGCACGACGCGGTTGGCCGAGACGTCGACGACCGATCGATGGAGGTCCGCGAGCGAGCGCTCGAGTTCCTGCGCGAGCGCGCCGGCGCCGCCCGGTTCGGCCACGACGAGCCACTCGTCCGGCCCGAGCCAGAGCACATCGCGATCGCCGGCGGGCGTCCAGGTGTTCGGCTCGGTCGGGAAGCCGAGGGCCCCCACCGTCGTCGGGTCGACCCGGACGTCGACCTGGGCGAGGAAGGGGAGCTCCCTCGAACCGACCCGGTCCAGATCGGCCGCCCGATGCGCGAGCGGGCTCCTAGCCGTCACGACGTTCTCCCTCGGGGTCGTAGGGGATCGGGGACGTCACCGTGCACGCGAGGGTGCCTTCGGGGAGCGGCGCGTAGACCGTGCGGCCGTGCATCCGGTGACCCCCGGCCAGCATCGCGAGCGCGAACGCACGCCCGAGCGCCGGGCTGCGGTACGAGGACGTGACGTGGCCGGCGAGCGGCATCGGGATCTCGCCCGTGTCGTCGAGTACGAGCTGCGCGCCTTCGGGCAGGAGCGCCTCCTGGTCGACCGAGAACAGGCCGACGAGGTGCCTGCGATCGGGACGCACGATGTCGGATCGCCGCAGCGAACGGCGCCCGACGAAGTCGCCCTTGGACAGGTTCACGATCCAGTCCATCCCGAGATCGTGGGGCGTGACGCTGCCGTCCGTGTCCTGGCCCACGATCACGTAGCCTTTCTCGGCGCGCAGGACGTGCATCGCCTCGGTCCCGTACGGCTCGAGACCGAACGGTTCGCCGGCCGCCATCACGGCCTCCCAGACCTCCGGCCCCTGCCAGGCCGGAACGTGCAGCTCGTAGGCGAGCTCACCCGAGAAGCTCACGCGCGCCAGCCTTCCGGGCACCCCGGCGATGTGGCCGTCGCGGAACGTCATGAACGGGAAGGCCTCGCGCGAGAGGTCGACGTCGGTCCCCGTCGCCGAGACCACCTCGCGCGCACGCGGCCCGTTGATCGCGACGACCGCCCACTGCTCGGTGACGCTCGTGCAGAAGACGCGAAGCTCGGGCCACTCGGTCTGCAGCCACTCCTCGAACCGGTCCAGGACGAGCGCTGCACCGCCCGTCGTGGTCGTCACGAGGTAGCGGTCCTCCGCCAGACGCATCGCGACGCCGTCGTCCAGGACCATCCCGTCCAACCCCAGCATCAGCCCGTATCGGATCGAGCCGACGGCGAGGTTGGACATCCGGTTCGTGTACATGCGATCGAGGAAGGCGGGCGCGTCGGCCCCGACCACCTCGATCTTGCCGAGCGTCGAGGCGTCCATCGCGCCGACCGCATTGCGCACCGCCAGGCACTCGCGCTCGACCGCCTGATCCATCGATTCGCCCTCGCGCGCGAAGAACCACGGCCGCTTCCACTGCCCGACGTTCTCGAACACCGCGCCCCGCTCGACGTGCCAGGGGTGGATCGGCGTCGTTCGGATCGGGTCGAACAAGGCGCCTCGGGACGGGCCGGCCAGGGTTGCGAACGGCACGGGCATCGCCGGCGGCCGCGCGCTCGACGGTCCCTGCCATCCCGGTGACTCGCCGAGGAGCGCGTTCACGACCTCGGCGGTGATCACCCCGCTTGTACGGCCTTGATCGATCGCGGTACCGATATACGTGGCGCGCTTCACGTGTTCGACGGAGCGCAGTCCCGCGTCGACCGTGTCGGCGATGTCCGCGATCGTCTGGTCGCGTTGGAAGTCGACGAAGTGCCGCGAGTAATCCTCGCCCGGAACGAACCAAAAGGGCACGCCGTTGAAGACCTCGCCGGCCGCAGACCCCACCACCGACAACCACGGCGGACCTTCGGAGGGGACGAACGCGCTCACCTCCTCGTCGAAGCGCACCCCGCCGCCGATCGAGCGCCAGAGCGCGAGGTTCGGGTCCCAGCCGCCCGACACGAGGAGCGAATCGCACTCGATCGTCCGTCGTTCGCCGTCGGGTCCCCGGAGATGGACCGCCTCGAGCCTTCGGTCGCCGTCGGTCCCAGAGACGACCCAGCCACGTAGTACCTCGGCGTCCCTCGCGAGCCCTGGGTCGGGATCGGTCCCAGTCAGGTCCGCGATCGCTGGCACCTCGCCGCCGAGCGCGACGAGGTTCGAGGCCGCGCCGTAGGCCCCTGCGCGCGCGGTGAACACGACCGTGCGCGAGCCGACGAGCACCCCCTGCTCGAGGTGGTTCATCGCGCCGTGGCTCAGCATCACGCCGGGCCGGTCGTTGTCGGCGAACGCGATAGATCGCTCGAACGCGCCGGTCGCGAGGATCACGCGCTCCCCGCGGACGTGCCAGATCCTGTCGAGTTCGTCTGCGTGCTCGAGCACGGTGACGTACCCGTCGTCGTACAGGCCGAGGGCCGTCGCCCGTGTGAGGTACGTGACACCCTCGGCCCGGAAATCGCCGCCGGCGCCCCGCTCGATCGTCCGATGCTGCTCGACGAGCATCACCCGTTCCCCGCGCGCTGCGGCGTCGCGGGCAGGGTAGAAGCCGTCGTGGCCGCTTCCCACGACGAGCAGCTCGACGTGTGCGTTCCGATGCTCGACCGGGCGGCCGCGCGGTGCATCGTCGCGGAGGCGTCCGACGCCCGGACGGCTCCCGACCACCATGCCGTCGACGACGTCCACCATGGTCGCCGCGACGATCGGGTCGAACCACGGCTCCGAGATCTCGACGAACGCGTTCGGCTCCT
>CBRGMI010000008.1:0-23735 GCA_967797495.1 uncultured bacterium | reverse complement strand
TCGACGTCACGGAGCAGCTGGCGATCGATCGCGCCAAGGAGCTGTTCGGCGCCGATCACGCCAATGTGCAGCCGCACGCCGGCGCGCAGGCCAACATGGCCGTGTTCGGCGCGTTCCTGGAGCCGCGGTCCGAGGACAAGGTGCTCGGGCTGGTGCTCGCGCACGGCGGTCACCTCACCCACGGGTCCCCAGTCAACGTGTCCGGCAAGTGGTTCACGTTCATCGGCTACGAGGTCGACCGCGAGACCGAGCAGCTCGACTACGACCGGATCCGCGAGCTGGCCAGGGAGCATCGACCCAAGGTCGTGCTGGCGGGCTTCACGGCGTACCCCAGATTGATCGACTGGGCCGCGTTCCGGAGCATCGCGGACGAGGTCGGCGCGATCCTGTGGGTCGACGCGTCGCACTTCATCGGGCTGTGCGCCGGAGGTGCGTACCCGAGCCCGGTGCCGTTCGCCGACGTCGTGACGTTCACGACCCACAAGACCCTGCGCGGCCCGCGAGGCGCGATCATCCTGGCCCGCGAGGAACACGCGAAGGCGATCGACAAGGCGGTCTTCCCGATGATGCAGGGCGGGCCGCTCGAACACGTGATCGCGGCCAAGGCCGTCTGCCTGAAGGAGGCGATGGACCCCTCGTTCGCCGAGTACGCCTCGCGCGTCGTGCGCACGTCCCGGGCGCTCGCGCAGGGCCTCGCGGACGAGGGCGTCCGCATCGTCTCGGGTGGGACGGACTCGCACCTGGCCCTGTGCGACCTGCGGCCGCTCGGGATCGGCGGGAAGCAGGCCGAGGCCGTCTGCGACCAGATCGGGATCGCGATCAACAAGAACGGGATCCCGTTCGACCCGCAGCCGCCGCTCGACCCCTCCGGCATCCGGGTGGGCACCCCCGGGCCGGCCACACTCGGGATGGACGAGCCCGAGATGAAGGAGGTCTCGAGCATCATCGGCGAGGCGCTGCGCAACCCCGCCGACGAGCGGGTCGCGGCCGCGAGCCGCGCGCGCGTGGCGGAGCTGGTGGCTCGCTTCCCCGCCTACCCGAGCTGAGGCCTCGCGGCCACACCGTCGGGCACCGCCCGCCAGGGGGTAGCATCGCCTCACAGCGTGCTTCCGTATCTCCTGGTGTTCGCGGCGAGTGCCGGCGTGACCTTCGTGGTCACGCCCGTGGTCCGTCGGCTCGCGTTGCGGCTCGGCTGGATCGACCATCCGTCCGACCGCAAGGTCCATCCGAAGCCGACGCCCACCGCCGGAGGTCTGGCGATGTACCTGGGTGTCGCGGCCGGGCTCCTCGCGGCGCGCGCGATCCCGTTCCTCTCCGGTCTGCACCAGACGTCCTCCGAACTCGACGCCGCGTTCGTGGCCGCGACCGTGGTCGTCGTCCTCGGGATGGTGGACGACACGCGCGGCGTCTCCGCGATCGGGAAGCTCGCGGGCCAGGTGCTCGCCGCCGGGATCGTCGTGCTCCTCGGCGTCCAGCTCCTCTATTTCTACTTCCCGGGTCAGGGCGTGATCTCGCTCTCTCCGGACCTCGCCGTCCCGCTCACCGTGCTGTGGATCGTGGCGCTCATGAACGCCGTCAACCTCGTCGACGGGCTCGACGGCCTCGCGGCCGGCATGGTCGCGATCGCGGCGATCGCGTTCTTCGCGTACTTCCGAACCCCGGACGGCGGCGACCAGGCCAGCGTCGCCGCGCTCATGTCGACGATCGTGGCAGGGGTAGCCCTCGGCTTCCTCCCGTGGAACTTCCACCCGGCGAAGATCTTTATGGGCGACTCGGGCGCGCTCATGCTGGGGCTGCTCATGGCGGTCGCCACGATCTCGGGGGTCGGGCAGAACCTCGAGGGTCCGAGCGGCGGCGACCTCGCGGCCATCGCGATCCCGATCGTCGTCCCTCTGCTCGTCCTCGCCGTCCCGCTGCTCGACGTCGTGCTCGCGATCGTCCGACGGATGCGGAAGGGGATCGGGATCGCGCACGCCGACAAGGAGCACATCCACCACCGTCTGATGGACATCGGCCACTCCCACCGGCAAGCCGTCCTGCTGATGTACCTGTGGGGCGCGCTGATCGCCGGCGCCGCGCTGGTGGTCGCCTACGTGAACGGGAGGTTCCTGGTCGGCGCGATCCTCGTCTCGGCGACCCTGGTCGCCACCGTCCTGCCGCGGCTGATCCGTGACCGGACCCCACGGGGGAGCGACCGGCAGCCGGTCGGTGTCCGTGCCGACCGTAGCTCCGGAAAGCATCGGCGGCGGGCGGGATCGGACGGCCAAGGGCGCGACGCCGCTCCTGTCCCGGCCGCGGGCGAGCCCGCGCCGGCCGAGACCGACGGCGTGCCGTTGCGTTCGAAGTCGACGCCGGCATTGTCGGACATCCCGGCGACGTCGAGGAGGCGTGACACGGCCTGACCTCGCCCGCTCGCCGGGATGGCCCGCGCGAGGCCAGGTGAGGCATAATCCCGGGTTCGAAGGCGTGTCACGGGCATCGACTCGTACTCCTCGGTAGAACGGGAGGCTGCTTGCCGGATATCGACGTTCGCCTCGAACGCGTATCGAAGACCTTCGGCGAGGCGTTGGCCGTCGATGATCTCTCGCTCGACATCGCCGAGGGGGAGTTCTTCAGCATGCTCGGGCCCTCCGGGTGCGGGAAGACGACGACGCTCCGGATGATCGGCGGGTTCGAGGAGCCGTCGCGGGGGACGGTGTATCTCGGCGGCCGAGACGTCACTGACCAGCCGCCCTACAAACGGGAGGTCAACACCGTGTTCCAGTCCTACGCGCTGTTCCCACATCTGAACGTGTTCGAGAACGTGGCGTTCGGGCTGCGCAGACGCAAGGTGGCCAAGGGCGATATCAAGTCGCGCGTCGACGAGGCGCTCCGGCTCGTCGAGATGTCCGGCTTCGGAGAGCGCAAGCCGGGGCAGATGTCCGGCGGGCAGCAGCAGCGCGTGGCCCTCGCACGGGCCCTCGTGAACCACCCCAAGGTCCTGCTCCTGGACGAGCCGCTCGGCGCCTTGGATCTCAAGCTCCGCAAGCAGATGCAGCTCGAGCTCAAGCGCATCCAGCAGGAGGTGGGGATCACCTTCATCTACGTCACGCACGATCAAGAGGAAGCCATGACGATGTCCAACAGGTTGGCCGTGATGCGGGCCGGTCGCGCCGAGCAGATCGGCCCCCCCGAAGAGGTCTACGAGAACCCGCAGACGCAGTTCGTCGCGGCATTCCTGGGCGCCTCGAACCTGCTGGAAGGGGATCTGAAGGAGCAGACGGACGCGATGTCGGCGGTGCTCCTGTCTGGCGGGGACGTCGTCCATCTGCCGAACGAGCGGGCGCCCTTCCGAACCGGCGACAGCGTCCTGGTCGGCGTGCGCCCCGAGAAGATCACGATCGCACCCGATGGACAGCGGCCGGAAGGGACCGGGTGGAACTCGGTCTCGGGGTTGCTCCGCATGGCCACCTACATCGGGGTCAGCCATCAGTACAAGGTGGAGGGTCCCGCCGGGCACGAATTGACCGTCTGGGTACAGAACCTCGGAGTCGAACCGGCCCCGGCACCCGGCGATCGGGTGACGTTGTCCTGGCGGTGGGAGCACACGTTCGCGGTCCTGCCGCAAGCTGGTGTGTCGATCGAGGACTCGATGGAGGAGGAGCCCTGATGAGCGAGGAACGTCCGACCGTCGACCCCGCAACGATGCAGCGGGCCATGCGGTACCGATTGACCCGGCGGAGCTTGCTGAAGGGTGCGGGCACAGGGATCGCGGGCTTCAGCCTCGCATCCATCCTGGCAGCCTGCGGTTCGGAGGAAGGGGGGACCACCAGCGGTGAGGGGCCTGCCCCCGAGGACGTCTTCAGCGGTGAGCCCGGGGACAAGCTCAACTTCGCGAACTGGCCCGCGTACATGGACCAGGCCAAGGACAACGATGGGAACGTTTACCATCCGACGCTGAAGACCTTCCAGCAGCAGACCGGCATCGAAGTCAATTACCAGGACGTCATCAACGACAACGCCGAGTTCTTCGGCAAGATCCAGCCATTGCTCGCGGCCGGCGACGACCCGGGCTGGGACCTGATGGTCATAACGAACGGGCGGTACTACACCTCGCTCACCAACAATGGCTGGGTGTACGAACTCGACCCGACGAAGCGGCCGAACTTCGACGCGAACGCGGCCAGCTGGGCCAAGGATCCCTTCTACGACGAGGGGAACAAGTACGGGATGGCATGGCAGTCGGGCATCACCGGGATCGGCGTGAACACCAAGCTCGTGAACGGGTCCATCACGAAGATGGACGACCTCGCGGACCCTGCCAAGGTGGGGACCAACAGCGTCGGGATGCTCACGGGCGACATGCCCGACTGGGTGATGGTCAACCTCGGCATCGACCCGGTCACGTCCGGGCCCGACGAGTGGAGGGAAGCCGCGGCCTGGCTCCAGATGCAGAAGGATTCCGGCACCGTCCGCAAGTACTACGGCAACGATTACCTCCCCGACCTGCAGGAGGGCAACCTCACGGCTGCGATGGCCTGGTCAGGGGACGTCCTGTACTCGCACGTGTGGCTGCTCCTGGACATGGAATACGTCTTCCCGGAGGGCGGGGCGCTGATCTGGATCGACAACATGATGGTCCCCGCGGGCGCGCAGAACCCGGTGGGTGCCGCCGAGATCATGGACTTCTACTACGACCCCGTGAACGCGACGAAGCTGACGGAGTGGATCCTGTACATGTCGCCGGTGCCCGAGACGCAGAAGCTGATCCAACAGGACGCCGAGAAGAACTTCGATCAGGGGTACAAGGGATACGCGAGCAAGCTCGAGGAGACGGCCAACAGCCCATTCCTGTATCCCGGCGAGGAGTTCCTGTCGCGGACGTCGTTCGGCTTCAGCGATTGGACGGACGAGACGGCGGAGGAATGGGACTCGATCTTCCTGCCGATCTCGCAGGGCTGACCCGACGACGTGAACGCGGTCGACGAGACGATCGCCCAGGGACCGACCGGCGATGCTCCCTCGCGGGGGCGCGGCCTGGGAGCGCGCCGGAAGCTGGTTCCCTACTACCTGCTGACGCCGGGAGGGTTGTTCCTCATCCTGTTCTTCCTCGTGCCGCTCGGTCTCATGCTGTACACCTCGCTCGAGAGCGGCGGCCTGCTCTCTGGGGGGTTCCGATTCTCGTGGGCGTTCGACAACTACGCGCACGCCCTTGGACAGTACCGGGTGCAGTTCGTACGCGCGCTCGTGTACTCGATCATCGTGACGGTGACCGCGCTGCTGCTCGCCTATCCGATGACGTACTGGATCGCGTTCTACGCAGGGAGGTGGAAGACCTCGTTGCTGCTGCTGATCTTGGTCCCATTCTTCGTGTCATTCGTCATCCGCACGATCCAGTGGAAGTTCATCCTCGGGGACAACGGCCCGATCCTCGGCCCCCTGAAGGACATCGGGCTCCTGCCGGACAGCTTCCGCGTCTTGGCGACGCCGTTCGCCGTCGTGGCCGGGATCACCTACAACTTCCTGCCGTTCACCGCGCTGCCGCTGTACGTCGCGCTGGAGCGGATCGACAAGCGTCTGGTCGAGGCCGCCAAGGATCTGTACGCGAGCCGATGGCATGCCTTCCGCAAGGTCGTGTGGCCCCTGTCCCTGCCGGGCGTCTTCGCGGCGTTCCTTCTCACGTTCGTCCCCGCGACCGGGGATTACGTGAACGCCTCGCTGCTTGGCGGGCCGGGCACGACGATGATCGGCAACATCATCCAGGAGAAGTTCCTGACCGAGCTCGACTATCCCGAGGCGGCGGCGCTCTCGGTGATCCTGATGGTCGTCATGTTGCTCCTTGCGACGATCTATGCGCGCATCCTGGGGACCGAGGACGTCCAGCGCGTGGCGGGGGCGGGAGCGTGAGCACCGTCGCGGCTACCGCGAGGACGACCGCGGAGCTCGGCCCGGCCCCGCTGAACGAGCCGCACAAGCGCTGGACGCGCTTCATCCTGCCGACCTACACGATCGCGATGATCCTCTACCTGGCGAGCCCGATCTTCGTGATGATCCTGTACAGCTTCAACGACGTCCCGTTCGATCGGCAGAACGCGCACTTCTGGGGTTTCACCGTGGACTGGTGGAAGAACTTCCTGGGCTTCCCGGGGCTGGGTGACGCGTTCAAGAACTCGCTGAAGATCGCGCCCGTCGCCGCAGCCATCGCGACGGCGCTCGGCGCCCTGTTCGGCCTGGCGCTCGGTCGCTACCGCTTCCGCGGACTGAGCCTTGTCGACTTCGTGATCTTCCTGGCGATCGCCGTTCCCGAGATCGTCCTGGGCTCGTCCCTCCTTTCGGCGTTCATCCTGGCCGGAGTCCCGCTCGGCTTCACGACGATCATCCTGTCCCACATCGGCTTCTCGATCGCGTTCGTCGCGGTCACCGTGCGCGCCCGGGTGCAGGGCCTGGATCGGAACCTGGAGGATGCGGCTCAGGACCTGTTCGCCAACCCCGTCGCCACGTTCTTCAAGGTGACGCTTCCCTTGATCGCCCCCGCCCTGCTGGCAGGGTTCCTCCTCGCGTTCGTCCTGTCCCTGGACGACTTCGTGATCACCAACTTCGTCGCGGGACCGAGAACCACCTTCCCGCTGTGGGTGTTCGGAGCGCAGCGGATCGGGGTCCCCCCGACCGTGAACGTCATGGGGACGATCCTGTTCACGGCGGGCGTCTTGGCCGCCGCCGTCAGCGTGCTCGCCCAGCGTCGGCGATCCACGTCGTAACCGCAGCCCCTTGTGGCCGGTCGGGCGACGGCGGTGCCGACTTCGTGAATTGTTTCACAAGCGGCGCAAGACGTGCCCATCTACCTGCGAAAACGGCTACGCTGACGTCGCCGAATGGCCCTGGATATACTTCCGCGCCCATGGCGGGTTCCGGTCGCGACGGCGCTTGGGCCGGCATGGGGATCGGGTGGGCGGTCGTCTCGACGCTGATCGGGGGGATCGTCGTGTGGGGAGGCCTCGGGTACCTGGCCGACCGGCTGTTCGGGATCAACCCGCGCATCCTCACCGCGGTGGGAATCGTGCTGGGGGCCGGAGCGGGGATCTACCTCGTGTACCTACGATTCGGCAAAGGGGAAGGGAACGGCGGTGGCGCCTGAGCGAGAGATGATCCGGCGCATCTCGCCGTTCGCGCTCCCCGTCGCGGTCGTCGCGTTCGCCCTGGGGACCCTCGTTGGCGGCACCGATGCCGGGTGGTCCGCCGCCATCGCGATCGTCGTGGTCTACCTCAACTTCGTCGCGCACGGCTCGTCGCTGGCGCTCGCCGCCACGATCTCGCCGATGGTGCTCTACGCGGTCGGACTCGGAGGGTTCCTCGTGCGACTGGGCATCATCGTCCTGGTCATCGCGCTGCTCCAACAGACCGAGTGGTTCTCGATCCTCGCGTTCATCGCGGCCCTGATCCCGGCCACGATCACGCTGCTCGTGGTCGAGATGAAGCTGCTCTCCGGTCGGATGCAGGCGGACCTGTGGGCGGACCCGAACGCCCGTCGCGAGGTGGCGCCGTGACGGAGGCTGTCGGGTCGATCCTGGCCGCGTTCGAACCGCCCACGACGAAGGACTTCGTCTGGGGGTGCTGGGGCCCGTCGCTGCGCGCGGGGGGCCTGGAGTTCTGCCTCAACTTCATCACGTTCCTCGTCTTGCTCGGGTTCCTGCTCATGGTGTCGTTCTTCTACTTCGGGCTGCGGAGGCCGCGGGTGGTACCGGGGAAGCTCCAGAGTCTCGCGGAGTTGGGGATCTCGTTCGTGAACGAGAACATCGCCACGCCGATGCTCGGCCCCGACGGCGCGCGGTTCATGCCCCTGCTGGTGACGTTCTTCTTCGCGATCTTCTTCTGGAACATCTTCGAGGTGGTTCCCGGCATCAACTTCTCGTCGAACAGCCGGATCGCGTTCCCGCTCGTGATGGCGATCGTGGCCTGGGTCACCTACAACGCGGTCGGGATCGGCAAACACGGGTTCCTCGGCTACCTGCGGCACGTGTGCTTCCCGCCCGGCGCGCCCGCACCCCTGTACGTCTTGCTCGTGCCGATCGAGTTCATCACCCAGATCGTCGTCCGGCCGATCACCCTGTCCGTCCGACTCTGGGCCAACTTCCTCGCCGGCCACTTCCTGCTCGCCGTGTTCTTCCTGGGAACGATCGCGATGCTGCAGGGAGGTTTCACGGCGATCTTCGCGCCGTTCTCGTTCGCCATCGGGGTGGCGCTCGTGGGGTTCGAGATCTTCGTGTCGGGCTTGCAGGCATTCATCTTCTCGATCCTCACCGCGTCCTACATCGGCGGGGCGCTGGCCGAGGAGCACTAGACAAGGAGGCAGCATGTTGGGATTGCTCGCTCAGACGACGGGGGACGTCGGCACGGGCCTTGAGACCATCGGCCGCGGTCTCGTCATCGGGCTCGCGGCGATCGGGCCCGGGGTCGGGCTCGGGGTGCTGATCGGCCATGCCGTGGAGGCGATGGCACGCCAGCCCGAGTACGCCGGCCAGGTTCGAGCGACGATGTTCATCGGCATCGGGTTGATCGAGGCCCTGGCGCTGTTCGGCATCGCGTTCTCGTTCATCATCTAGGGAGGGAGCCGACGTGCTGGCCACGATCTTCTGGTCCCTCGCGCAGGCCGAGCCCGAGCCGGCCAACGACGTCAAGGACCTGTACCCGCACTGGGAGGAACTGCTCGTCGGGGCGCTCGCCTTCGCGGTCCTGTTCTTCTTCGTGTGGAAATGGGTGCTCCCCCGCATCAGCAAGCTCCTCGAGGAGCGCCGCGACAAGATCCAGGGTGATCTCGAACGAGCGGAGGAGACGCGCCGCAAGGCCGAACAGGAGCTCGCCGAGTACCGCGAGCAGCTCGCCAACGCCCGGCAGGAGTCGAACGGCATCATCGAGGAGGCGAGGAAGACGGCCGAGCAGCTTCGCGCCGAGATCCAGGCGCGGGCCGAGCGCGAGGCCGACGCCACGGTCTCGAGGGCCCAGGAGGAGATCCGCGCCGAGCGCGACCGAGTGTTCCAGGAGCTCCGGGGGGAGATCGGTGAGATCGCCGTAGAGCTGGCGGAGCGCGTCGTCGGGGCATCGTTGGATGCCAAGGCGCATCAGCGGCTGATCGACGAGTACATCGATCAGGTGGGCAAGGGAACCGCGGCGAACGGGAAGCATTGACGTGGCGGACAAGGACGAGCTCGTTCGCAGCTACGCGGAGGCGCTGTTCCGCCTGGCCGAGGCCGAGGGCGAGCTCGAGGCGGTCGAGCGCCAGCTGTTCGCGTTCGCCGCGCTGCTCGAACGCGAGGCGCGCGTGCGGGACGCGCTGATCGACCCGTCGCTGCCGCCGGAGAACAAGCGCCGGCTGATCGCCGAGGCGCTCGGCGAGCGCGCCAACCCCCTGGCGGTCAACCTGCTCGGGTTCCTGGTCGAACTCGGGCGCGCCCGGGAGGTCGGCCGGATCGTCGAGGCGCTCGCCGAGGTCGTCGCCGCGACGCGAGGGCGGGCGGTCGCCGAGGTCCGGTCGGCGATCCCGCTCAACCAGACCCGGACCAAGGAGCTGGCCGACGCGCTCACCAAGGCCACGGGGCGTCCGGTCGAGGTCAGGGTCGTCGTCGACCCGAGCGTGATCGGTGGCGTCGTGGCCAAGGTCGGCGACGAGATCTTCGACGGGTCCGTGCGCTCGCGCCTGCTGGAGGCGCGGGAGCGGCTGACCGGAACGACCACAAGGAGCGGGTGAACCCGATGGCAGTGGACGAGCTGAACTTCGATCCGAAGAAGATCGCGGAGGCGCTCCGCAAGAACGTCGAGAGCTTCACGCCCTCGGTCGAGCGCGAGGAGGTCGGTCGCGTGGTCGAGGCGGGGGACGGCATCGCGCGCGTGAGGGGGCTCCCCCGTGCGATGGCGAACGAGCTGCTCGAGTTCCCCGGCGGCGTGCTCGGTCTCGCGTTCAACCTGGACGAGGACGAGATCGGCTGCGTCATCCTGGGCGAGTCCTCCCAGATCGAGGAGGGCGACCTCGTCAAGCAGACCGGCAAGATCCTGTCGATCCCGGTGGGCGACGGGTTCCTCGGTCGCGTGATCGATCCCCTGGGCGCCCCCTTGGACGGGAAGGGCCCCATCCAGGCCGGGGACACCAGGGTTCTGGAGCTCCAGGCCCCCAACGTCGTCGACCGCCAACCCGTGAAGGAGCCGCTGCAGACCGGCATCACGGCGATCGACGCGATGACGCCGATCGGACGCGGTCAGCGGGAGCTGATCATCGGCGACCGTCAGACCGGCAAGACGGCCGTGGCGATCGACGCGATCATCGCCCAGCGCGACAACTGGGCGAGCGGCGACCCCAAGCAGCAGGTCCGCTGCATCTACGTCGCGGTGGGCCAGAAGGCCTCGACCGTGGCCGAGGTGGTCGAGACGCTGAGCGACAACGGCGCGCTCGACTACACGGTGATCGTGAACGCCGCGGCGTCGGACCCCACGCCCTTCCAGTACCTCGCCCCGTACTCCGGGGCGGCCCTGGGCGCGTACTGGATGTACGAGGGCCTGCACGCGCTCGCGGTCTACGACGACCTGTCCAAGCAGGCGACCGCGTACCGGACGCTCTCCCTACTGCTCCGACGGCCGCCGGGGCGCGAGGCCTATCCGGGCGACGTCTTCTACCTCCACTCCCGGCTGCTCGAGCGCGCCGCCAAGCTCTCGGACCGCCTCGGGGCGGGTTCGCTCACGGCGCTGCCGATCGTCGAGACCAAGGGCAACGACATCTCGGCGTACATCCCGACCAACGTCATCTCGATCACCGACGGCCAGATCTACCTCGAGCCCGACCTGTTCTTCGCGGGGGTCCGTCCCGCGATCAACGTCGGCACGTCGGTCTCGCGCGTGGGGGGGAACGCGCAGATCAAGGCGATGAGGAAGATCGCCGGGACGTTGCGGATCGCGATGGCGCAGTACCGGGCGCTCGAGGCGTTCGCGCAGTTCGGCTCCGAGCTGGACAAGGAGTCGCAGAAGCAGCTCGCGCGCGGCGCGCGGGTCGTCGAGATCCTCAAGCAGCCGCAGTACCGGCCCGTGCCGGTCGAGCGGCAGGTCGTCGCGATCTGGGTCGGCACGGGGGGGTACCTGGACGTATTGCCGGTCGAGGACGCCAAGCGGTTCGTCGACGAGTTCATCGAGCACCTGGCCGCTCGGACCAACGTCCTTGACCAGGTCCGGGACACGGGCGAGCTCTCGGACGCGGCCGGGGCGACGCTCAAGGAGGCGCTCGAGGACTTCACGCAGACCTTCGTGCCGTCGGATGCGGGCGCCGGGAGCGAGGCCGGCGTGGGTCAGGGCGCGCCGAGGGACCCGGTCAAGCCGGACGTCGGGTGGGATCGTCTCTCCTCGGCCGACGACGAGGACGAGCCCCCGGGCTCGGGCGACGACGAGCCCTCGGGCGCCGGAACGTAGATGGGCGCCAAGCTCCGGGTCGTCCGCCGGCGGATCCGCTCGGTCCAGTCGACGATGAAGATCACGCGCGCGATGGAACTCATCGCGGCGTCGCGGATCGTGAAGGCGCAGCAGCGCGTGATGGAGGCGCGGCCCTACGCGGACCTGCTCACGGCGGCGATGGAGGACGTGGCGCGGCAGACGGGCTCGATGGTCCACCCGCTGCTCGAGGAGCGCGAGACCCCGTCGCGCGCCGGCCTGCTCGTCATGACCAGCGACCGGGGCCTGGCCGGCGCGTTCAACGCGAACCTGCTCAAGCGCGCCGAGGGCCTGCTCCGCCGGGTGCGATCCCGGGGCCTCGAACCCGTCCTGTACCTGACGGGGAAGAAGGCGATCGGGTACTTCCGGTTCCGAGGCGTGACGCCCGAGGCGTCGTGGTCGGGGTTCTCCGAGGTGCCGCGCTACGACGCCGCCGAGGAGATCGGGGCCCGCATGATCCAGGACTTCGGCTCCGGGCGCATCGACGAGCTCCACACGGTCTACACGGACTTCCGCTCGGCGTTCACGTTCCGAGCCACGGACAAGCGGTTCCTGCCGATCGCGCCCGAGGAGGTCGTGGCCGACGCGTCGGGGGTGCCGAGCGCCGAGTACATCTTCGAACCCGAGCCCGCCGAGATCCTGGACGACCTGCTGCCGCAGTACGTCATCACGAAGATCTACTTCGCGCTGCTCGAGTCCGCGGCCTCGGAGAACGCCGCCCGACAGCGGGCGATGGCGGCCGCGACCGACAACGCGGACGAGCTCATCAAGGTGCTCACCCGGCAGGCCAACCGGGCCCGCCAGGACGAGATCACGACCGAGATCATGGAGATCGTGGGCGGGGCTGAGGCCCTGGCCTCGAAGGAGTGAGATATGGCTGACGACACGCTCGCGCACGGACGGGTGGTCCGGGTGATCGGCCCGGTGGTCGACGTCGAGTTTCCCCCCGACGGGCTGCCCGAGATCTACACCGCGCTCCGGATCGACGTGAACCTGGAAGGGAAGACGCAGACGGTCACCTGCGAGGTGGCCCAGCACATCGGCGACGGGATAGTCCGGGCGATCGCGCTGAAGCCGACGGACGGCATGGTCCGCGGGGCGCCCGTCGAGAACACGGGATCCGCGATCAGCGTCCCGGTGGGCGAGGGCGTGCTCGGGCACGTCTACAACGTGCTCGGCGATCCGCTCGACACCTCGCCGGACGAGATCCACGCGGCCGACCGCTGGCCGATCCACCGCCAGCCGCCGCCGTTCGAGGAGCTCGAGCCCAAGCAGGTGATGCTCGAGACCGGGATCAAGGTCATCGACCTGCTCGAGCCCTACGTGCAGGGCGGCAAGATCGGGATGTTCGGCGGGGCGGGCGTCGGCAAGACCGTGATCATCCAGGAGATGATCCGCCGTCAGGCGCAGCAGCACGGCGGCGTCTCGGTGTTCGCCGGCGTGGGCGAGCGCACGCGCGAGGGCAACGACCTGTTCCTGGAGATGACCGAGTCCGGCGTCATCAAGAACACGGCGCTCGTGTTCGGGCAGATGGACGAGCCGCCGGGCGTCCGGCTGCGCGTGGCGCTGTCCGCGCTCACGATGGCCGAGTACTTCCGCGACGTCGAGCGCAAGGACGTCCTGCTGTTCGTGGACAACATCTTCCGGTTCACGCAGGCGGGGTCGGAGGTCTCGACGCTGCTCGGGCGCATGCCGAGCGCGGTCGGCTACCAGCCGACGCTCGCCGACGAGATGGGCGACCTGCAGGAGAGGATCACGTCGACGAAGGGCCGTTCGATCACGTCGCTGCAGGCGATCTACGTGCCGGCCGACGACATCACCGACCCGGCGCCGCACACGGCGTTCGCGCACCTGGACGCCACCACGGTGCTCTCGCGCGACATCGCCTCGCTCGGGATCTACCCCGCGGTCGACCCGCTCGACTCGACCAGCCGCATCCTCGACGCGCGGTACGTCGGGCAGGAGCACTACGACACCGCCCGACGCGTGCAGGAGATCCTGCAGCGCTACAAGGACCTGCAGGACATCATCGCGATCCTCGGCGTGGACGAGCTCTCGGAGGAGGACAAGGTGATCGTGGCCCGGGCCAGGCGGATCCAGTTGTTCCTGTCCCAGCCGTTCTTCGTGGCCGAGCAGTTCACCGGGATCCCCGGGAAGTACACGCCGCGCGACGAGACGATCGCGTCGTTCCGCGCGCTGTGCGACGGCGAGTACGACCACCTGCCCGAGCAGGCGTTCCTGCTCGTCGGCGGGATCGAGGAGGCCGTCGAGGCCGCGAAGAAGATGGAGCAGGCCGCGTAGATGGCGCTCGACGTCCATCTGGTCACGCCCGAACGCGAGGTCTGGGCCGGTCCGGCGCAGATGGTGATCGCGCACGGCACCGATGGGGTGGTCGGGATCCTGACCGGGCACGCCCCGCTCCTGATCCGGCTCTCGATCGCGCCGATCAAGATCCAGCTCGAGGACGGTCGCTGGATGGTTGCCGCGGTCGACGGCGGCTTCCTCCACGTCACGAGCGAGGAGGACTCGACGCGGGTGGACGTGCTCGCCTCCAACGCCGAGCTGTCCGAGGAGATCGACCACGTGGCCGCGCAGGCACGCCTCGAGCAGGCGCAGGCACGGCTGGCCCAGGGCAACGACGCGAGCGCGCGCGCCGAGCTCGCGAAGGCGCTGGCCCGCACGGGCCTCGACGAGTAGCCTCGCTGGTTCCGGGAACCACCGTCCCGGAGCCGAACGGCACCCGAATCCAAGATCCCGAGCACGCCCGGACCTACGATGGAGCGCCGATGGATCGTTTGCTCGTCACCGGAGGGACGCCGCTCGACGGAACCGTCGAGATCGCCGGCGCGAAGAACTCCGCGCTGAAGTTGATGGCCGCCGTCGTGCTGTCCGACGGCCGATCCACCTTGCGCAACGTCCCGCGGATCCAGGACTGCATCACGATGGTCGAGGTGCTCGAGCACCTCGGCGTCGGCTGCGCGTGGAAGGGCGACGCGCTGGTCCTGGACACGACCGAGGTGCGATCGGTCGACACGCCGTACGAGCTCGTCAGCCGGATGCGGGCCTCGATCCTGGTGCTCGGGCCGCTGCTCGCGCGGTTCGGGAACGCGAGGGTCGCGATGCCCGGCGGGTGCAACATCGGGTCGCGCGCGATCGACCTCCACATCCGCGGGCTCGAGAAGATGGGCGCCCGGTTCTCTTCCCAGCACGGGTTCCTCGTCGGCGAGACCTCCGGCCTGCGCGGTGCGGTGGTGAACCTCGACTTCCCCAGCGTGGGCGCGACCGAGAATGTCCTGATGGCCGCCGTCGCGGCGCCGGGAACCACCGTGATCGAGAACGCCGCGCGCGAGCCCGAGCTCGTCGACCTCGCGGACTTCCTGCGCGGGATGGGCGCTCGGATCGACGGCGTCGGAACCCCGACGATCGAGATCCAGGGCGTCGAGGGGTTCGCGCCGGTCGACCACATGGTGATCCCCGACCGCGTGGAGGCGGGGACCTACGCGATCGCCGTGTGCTCGACGGGTGGACGGCTGGTGCTCTCCGGCGCCCGGGCCGACCACATGGACCTGGTCCTGTCCAAGCTCGCCGACGCCGGCGCCGACGTGCTCGCGACGGATGAAGGTGTGGCGATCTCGATGGGTTCGCGCGCCCGGTGTGTCGATCTGGTGACGCTCCCGTACCCGGGGTTCCCGACCGACCTCCAGCCGCAGATGATGGCGCTCCTCGCGTCGGCGGAGGGGACGAGCATCGTGACCGAGAACGTGTTCGAGGGCCGGTTCATGTTCGTGGACGAGCTCAACCGGATGGGTGCGGACATCCGCACCGAGGGCCACCACGCCGTGATCCGCGGCGTCGAACGCCTCTCGTCCGCGCCCGTGCGGGCGCTCGACATCCGCGCCGGCGCCGCGATGGTGATCGCGGCCCTGACCGCCGACGGCGTGACCGAGATCGAGGACATGTACCACGTCGACCGCGGCTACCAGGATCTGGAGGCCAAGCTGACGGCGCTCGGCGCCATCGTCCGTCGCGAGCGCGAACGCTCACCCGCCCTCCAGTGACCCGCGCGCGTCTCGGCGCGCTGCTGCTGCCGCCGTTGCTCGCGTCGACCGGGTGGATCGTGGCGACGGCTCAGGCCGAGGAGGTCCCCGGGAACCACCCCGGCGTGCTCGTCGTCGGGGTACCCGGGGTGTCGTTCGAAGAGCTCATGTCGATCCCCGAGGTGGTCGCGCTCTCCCGGGCCGGCGGAGCGGGCCTTCTCGCGAACAACCGAGACGTCGGCGTCATCTCCTCCTCTGTCAGGACCGACGACGGGCAGCTAGCGGGGTCCCTCGAGCTCGACCCCCGACGAACCGGAGGCCTCGAGGGCGTCGGCCGCCAACTCCGCACGCTGATCGAGGGGTCAACGAACGACGAGCTCTTGGTGATCGTCTACGCCTCCCGTACCTCGCACGAGATGCTCGGGTCGAACGACGAGCTCCGCGGCATCGCCGCGGCGGTTGGTCCTCCTGGGGCCCTGCTCCCGGGGACCGGTGAGCAGGGATCGCTCACGAGTGCGTCGACGCGTCGGGATGGGATCGTCGCCGGAGGCGACATCTGGGAGACGATCGACACGTTCCTCCGGGCAAGTCGCGTCGGGGTACGTCACCTCGTGGCCGGCGAGGTCCCACCGGGCGAGCCCATCGAGATCATCCCGGGGCCTCCGCCGTTCGAGCTCCATGAGCGTTACCTCGCCCAGCGTCGCATGTACGTCCCGATCGGGACCGCGGGGGCGATCTACCTCGCGATCGCTGGGCTCGGCGCGATCGTCGTGCTTGCGCTCGGGAGCCGGGTTCCCCGAGGCGTCCGACGAATCTTCGGGTGGGGGTGTCTGTCGGTCGCCGCGCTCGCGACCTCATTGCTCGCGACCGGGCACCTGCCCGACCTTTCGTACGCCACCGTGGTTCCGTTCGTTGCGCTCGTGACCGTGTTCGGGACGCTGGCGTTCGCGCCGCTCGAGCATCGAGACGTGCTGCTGATCCCTGCGGGGATCGGGATCGCCATCCTCGCGTACTTCGCCGTCGAGGCGATCCTGTCCTGGACCGCAGCCCTCACGCCGTTCGTCGGCGGCTCCGAGCTGGACGGGGGCCGGTTCTACGGCCTGCCGAACGTCTTCATCGGCCTGCTGATCGGCGCGTCCCTCTGGATCGCGCAGCGGCTCCGCCCCCTCGCCGGCTTCACACTTCTGATCGCGGTGGCGCTGTTCGCCGGCCTGCCGTACCTCGGCGCGAACCTGGGCGGCGGGGTCTCGCTGTTCGCCGCGGCGGGGCTGTGGCTCGCGATCCGCGAACGCGAACGGCTCGGCGTATGGAAGGGCGTCGGGGTGGTCGTGGGCGTGACCCTGCTCGGCACCGCCGTGATCCTGGCGGCGCACGCCATCTCGCCGTTCGAGACGCACGTCACGAGGTTCGAGGAGCAGGCGGGCGGGCTGGCCGGCGTGTTCGAGAGGATCGGGGACCGGCTCCATGTCGGGTTCGACCTCATCGCCCGAAACCCGTTCGCACTGATCCCCGTGGTCGGCCTTCCGATCGCGATCGTGGCGGTGCTCCGGCCTCCGGCCGCGCTGCGCCCGAGCCTGCAGCGGAGCCCCGCGTGGCGGGACGCGATCCTGGTCACGCTGCTGGCCGGCGTCGTCGCCTATCTCGCGAACGACTCGGGGCCCGCGGCGGCCGGGTTCGCGTTCGGCCTGGGGCTGGGGGGGCTCCTCGGCGTGTCGCTGCTGTCCGAAGCCGGGAAGATAGGGGAACCGTGAGCAGTCAGCCACCGATCCCTCCCCGTCCCGACGGCCTCCACCCGGTCCCGGTGATCCCCCCGCGTTCCGACACCCTCGAGGTCACCGACGACGCCCGTCCCAAGGCGTCCTGGAGTTGGTACGAGGCGCTCGTCGTCTACATCGTCGCGTTCCTGGTCGCCGGCCTCGCGACGCTCCCCGTCCTCCGGCTCATGGAACCGGAGGCCGACCTCACCAACATCGTCGTGACGATCATCGCCGCGCTCGTGATCCTCGGCGTGTTGGTCCTGTGGCTCTCGACGTACCACAAGGGATGGCTCGAGGTGATGCGCTTACCGGAACGCGGAACCTGGGGCAGGGAGATCGGGTCGGGCGTCCTGTTCGGACTCGGGCTGTACCCCGTGATGGTGATCGTCGTCGGCGGCCTGCTGACCTACCTCCTGCAGACAGTAAGCGGCGAGCTCGTGGAGGCTCCCGAGCAGGTGGGTGAGCACCTTCCGGCGATCGGGACCGCGCTGACGATCGTCTACGCGATCGTGATCGCGCCGGTCGGCGAGGAGCTGTTCTTCCGAGGCGTGCTGTTTCGGGCGCTGCGCGATCGCCACGGGTTCTGGGTGGGGGCGGCGGGCTCGGCGGTGGGGTTCGGGCTGATCCACTTCATCCCCGGTTCGGCGATCGACGCGGCCCTGCTCATGATCGTGATGTTCTTCACCGGGCTGGCGCTGTGCTTCCTCTACGAGCGGCGCGGAACGATCGTTGCCCCGATCGCCGCCCACGTGACGTTCAACGTGATCGGCATCGTACTGATCCTCGGGTTGCGGTAAGGAGGACCGATGGCGCTGTTCCCGAGCGACGAGTGGCTGACGCGATACCGTGACCTGATCAACGGTTCCCAGGAGTATCGCGAGGCGGCCGAGGACTGGGAGGGCGACGTCGCGTTCTTCCTGGAGGCGGAGCCGGACCGCGGCGTGCCACAGGACCTCGTGGCTTGGCTCGACCTATGGCATGGCGAGTGCCGCGGCGCGCGGATGATCACGGCCGCGGAGGGCGAGGGGTCGGCCTACGGGATCCGCGCTCCGTACTCGCGCTGGCGCGAGGTAGTGCTCGGCGATCTGGAGCCCGTCAAGGCGATGGTGCAGGGCAAGCTGAAGCTGCGGGGCGACCTCGCCAACATCGTCCGGCACGTGCGCGCCGCGAAGGAGCTCGTGCACCTCACGACGCTCGTGCCGACCGAGTTCCTCGGCAGCGCCTGATCGATGCGGGCCGTCGTCTACCGTGGCGTCGGACGGGTCGAGGTCGCCGACGTGCCCGATCCGGTCATCGAGGACCCGGGCGACGCGATCGTACGCGTCGGGCTCACGGCGATCTGCGGGTCCGACCTGCACCTGTACCACGGCAAGGCGCCGCTCGAGCCCGGCGACACGATCGGCCACGAGGCGATCGGGGTGATCGAGCACGTCGGATCCGGGGTCACGCGGTTCGCGCCCGGTCAGCGGGTGGTCGTCTCGTTCGACATCGCGTGCGGCGCGTGCTGGTTCTGCCGTAAGGGGCAGACGCAGCTGTGCGAGGACTTCGGCTTCCTCGGCTACGGGATGTTCGGCGGGAGCCTGGGTGGCGCTCAGGCCGAGCTGCTCCGAGTCCCCGTGGCCGACGTCAACCTGCTGGCCGTGCCCGAAGGTCTCGAGGACGACCGGGCGCTCTTCGTCGGTGATGCCCTGACGACCGGCGTCTACGCGGCCGGGTTGGCCGGCATCGCCGACGGCGACACGATCGCGGTCGTCGGGGCCGGACCGGTCGGCTTCTTCTGCGCGCAGGCGGCGCTCCCGAGCGCGACCTCGGTGCTCGCCCTGGACCCGGACCCCGCCAGGCTCGCGCTCGCCGGACGCACGGGGGCGATCCCGATCGACGTGGCGACGCGCAACGCGCAGACCGCGGTGTTCGAGCACACGGACGGGCGCGGCGCGGACGTCGTGATCGAGGCCGTGGGGACGCCCGCGGCGTTCGAGCGCTCGCTCGACATCGTGCGGCGGGGCGGCACCGTGGTGGTGATGGGCGTCTACACGAGCGAGCTCGTCCAGGCGCAGATCGGCGTGTGGTGGATCCGCGCGCTGCAGCTCCGATTCGCCGGCACCACGCCGGTCCACACCTGGTGGGAGCGCTCGATGGCCGAGGTGCAGGCCGGACGGCTCGACCCCCGGCCGATCGTCTCGCACCGGCTGCCGCTCGAGGAGGCCCCGAAGGGCTACGAGCTGTTCGACACGAAGCAGGCGACGAAGGTCCTCCTGGAACCGTGACCGTCCCGGTCTCGGTCGCTCCGTGATGGTGCGGTTCGCCGACGCGGAGCCGAACGGGCTCGCCGAGCTCGTCGGCCGGCTGATCGAGACCAACCTGGAAGCCGAACCAGATCGCCGGGTCCTCTTGCGAGACACGGTCGTGCGCCTGACGGCCTCCGACGCCGCGATCGAGGCGATAGTCACGCTGTCGAGCGCCGGGGTCGACGTCTCCAACGGGCCGGGCGGTCGCCGGCCGCACCTCGTCATCGCGGCCGACGCGTACGACCTGATCGAACTCGCGGGCGCCCCGCTGCGGTTCGGGTTCCCGGACGTCCTGCACCCGCGGGGACGCTCGGTGATCCGTCGGATCGCGACCCGGCGCGTGCGAGTATCGGGCATGCTCCGGCATCCGATCCGACTCTCGCGGTTCACCCGGCTGCTGTCGGTCGTCCCGTGATCGCCGGCGCCGAACCGGCCCCGCAGCCGCCGCCGCTTCGTCAGCGTCGCTGGATCCCGGTGGTCGCGCTGGCGGCCGTGCTGGCCGCGGTGACGTCCGGGGGCTACCTGACCTCCGACGCGCTCGGCGAGATCCAGGGCGGGGCCGTCGCGGTCGGCACGTCGGTCCGGGTCACCCCACTCCCTGGCTGGGAGCTCGCCGGCCGCTCGACCGGCCCCGACCACATCCGCCTCACGAGCGGCAGCACCAGCCTCGACGTCTTCGCCTTCCCGTTCGACGGGACCGACGTCGACCTGCTCGGCCGGTACGTCGACGACATCCTGGAGCCCGACGCAGAGCAGTTGCGGGTTTCCGAGGAGATCGAACGCGTCCGGCTCGCCTCCGGGCTCACCGGGTCCCGGATCGCCTACGTGGGTCTGTTCGGCGACGTGCAGGCGCCGATCGAGGGCGAGGTGACCGCTGTGGTTTCGCCTTCCGGGGAAGGCGTGATCTTCGACGGGTGGGCGCCCGCCGGGCAGCTCCAGTTCGAGATCGACGAGATCGACGCGATGATCGACCGCGCGGAGATCGCCTGATGGGCGAGCGCCGAGGAGGCCGGCTCACGATCGAGCCGCAGATCGTCCGGATGCCTCGCACCTGGGGTCGCCAGACTTCGCTGTTCCAGTGGCGGCAGCCGGCCTTCTGGTTGTACGCGGCGATCGTGGTCGTCGCCGCCCTCTACACGGTTTCTCAGCAGCAGCTGTTCCAGAGGTTGTCGCCATCGGGGTGGGCGCTTTCGTGGGGCCTCCTGCTCCTCTACGGGCTCCCGCTGTTCCTCGCGATCTACCTGCTCGACCTGTACGAGCGCGAACCGATGTCGCTCGTGCTCGGCGCTCTCGTGTGGGGCGGCGTGGCGGCTACGGTGCTCTCGGGCATCGCGAACGAGGGGTGGGGGCTGGTCGTCGCGCGCCTCGGGGGACCGGTGTTCGCGGCCGAGTGGACGGCCGCCCTGACGGCGCCGTTCGTCGAGGAGACGATGAAGGTGGCCGGCGTCGTGCTGATCTACCTGATCGCCCGGGGCGAGATGGACGACCTGATGGACGGCTTCGTCTACGGCGCGATGGTCGGGCTCGGCTTCACCCTGGTCGAGGACGTCTTCTACTTCATCGCGATCTTCGGCGGCTCGCCGGGTGGGGTCCTCGCCGGCTTCTACGTGCGCGTGGTCTCGAGCGGCCTCTACGGGCACGTGCTGTACACGGGGGTGTCCGGCATGGGGGTCGCGTACTTCGTCTCGAGGCGCGGCGAGGTCGCGTTCGGGAGGCGGCTGGCGGTCGCGCTCGGGCTGTTCGGCGCGGCGGTGGCGGCGCACTTCCTGTGGAACTCGCCCTTCCTGAACCTCTTCCCGTCGAGCGTGGACAACGTCGGCGACTGGCTCCGGATCCCGTTCGCTGCGGCCGTCAAGGGCGCGCCGCTGCTGCTGTTCGTGGTTGTGATGGTCAGGCTCGCTCGGAGGCGCGAGCGCATGTGGCTCGAGACGGCGCTGCGGTCGGAGGTCGACTCGCCCTGGCTCTCCGAGGTCGAGCTCCGGGTGCTCCTTGACCCAAGCGCGCGACGCCGGTCGCGGCGCGAGATGGCGGTCCGCGCCGGCGACGCCGCCGAACGCCTGCTGAAGCGCCTGCAGAAGGAGCAGATCAACCTCGCGATGGTGCGGACTCGCGCCGCCTCCGACGACGATGCGGAGCTGGTGCGACAACGGGCCCTGTGCGCGTCGCTGCGCGACGCGCTGGCGGCGATGCCGGGCGCCGCGCTGGCCGGGATGCGACGCGAGGGTTGATCCCGGGGCCTTGCGCCACCGTCGCGCTGGGGGGCCCGGGTAGGCTTCGAGCGTGAGCCTGACCGAGGACGTCCTCGCGGGCGACCCTCGAGCGGTCGCCCGGGCGATCTCGATGGTCGAGGATGGCGCCGCCGGTCTGGAGGCGCTCTCGGCGGAGCTGTTCCCACGGACCGGACGAGCCTTCACGGTCGGGCTCACGGGCTCGCCGGGGGTCGGGAAGTCCACGATCGTGGGCGAGCTCGTCGGCGCTGCGAGGGCACAGGGGCGCTCGGTCGCGGTGCTGGCGATCGACCCGACGTCGCCCCTGTCGGGCGGCGCGCTGCTCGGCGATCGCCTGCGGATGCAGGCGCACGCGACCGATCCGGGCGTGTTCATCCGCTCGATGGCGACGCGCGGGCACCTCGGCGGGATGGCCCTCGCCGCGCCCGAGGCGATCCGGGTCCTGGATGCGGCGGGGCACGACCTGGTGATCGTCGAGACCGTGGGGGTCGGGCAGGCCGAGGTCGAGGTCGCGGCGGCGACGGACACCACGGTGGTCGTCGTCTCGCCCGGCTGGGGCGACGCCGTCCAGGTCGCGAAGGCCGGGATCCTGGAGATCGCGGACGTCTTCGTCGTGAACAAGGCCGATCGCGAGGGCTCGGAGGTCGCGGTTCGCGACCTCCAGCAGATGCTGCGGATGGGTCCCGAGCTGCCGTGGACGCCGCCGGTGGTGCCGACCATCGCGACCGAGGGCGCCGGCATCGACGAGGTGTGGGCCGCGCTCGAGTCGCACCGAGCCCATCTCGCCTCCTCCGGCGAGCTCGAACGGGGACGCCGCGACCGGTTGCTGCAGGAGGTCGAGAGCCTCTCGCTGGAGAAGCTCCGGGGCCGCGCGCGCGACCTCCTCAGGAACGATGGCTCGCTCGCCACCGACCTCGCCGAGCGGCGAACGGACCCCTACCGGACCGCGGCTATCCTTGAGGAACGGATCACCCAGGGCCCGTGACCGGGACCGGCGGCAGGTCACGCCGGCGGAACGAGCACAGCGGGCACCCGAGGAGGAGGATGGTCGAGCAGCGCGAACGACGATCCGCGGGGGACACACGGCCGTCCGAGGCTCGGACCCTCTCGGGCGAGACGCTCGAGCCCCTGTACGGCCCCGCCGACCTCGCCGGGTTCGACCCCGAGGCCAAGCTCGGACGCCCGGGCGCCTACCCGTTCACCCGGGGCATCTACCCCTCGATGTACCGCGGCCGGCTGTGGACGATGCGCCAGTTCGCCGGGTTCGGCTCGGCCGCCGAGACCAACGCGCGCTACCGGTTCCTGCTCGAACGCGGCCAGGGCGGCCTGTCGGTGGCGTTCGACATGCCGACGCTGATGGGCCGCGACTCGGACGACCCCCTCGCCGAGGGCGAGGTCGGACGGTGCGGCGTGGCGACCGACACGCTCGAGGACTTCGAGGCGCTGTTCGACTCGATCCCGCTCGGCGACATCTCGACGTCGATGACGATCAGCGGCCCCGCCGTGGTCGTGTTCGCGTTCTTCCTGGCCGCCGCCGAGCGCCAGGGCGTCCCGTGGGAGCGCCTGGACGGCACCCTGCAGACCGACATCCTCAAGGAGTACATCGCGCAGAAAGAGTGGATCTTCCCGCCGAGGCCGCACCTCCGGCTGATCGGCGACCTCATGGAGTTCTGCCTCGAACGCGTCCCGAGGTGGCACCCGATCAGCGTGTCCGGGTACCACATCCGCGAGGCGGGCGCCAACGCCTGGCAGGAGCTCGCGTACACGCTTGCCGATGGGTTCGCGTACGTCGAGCTCGGCCTGGACCGCGGGCTCGACGTCGACCGGTTCGCGCCGGGCCTGTCCTTCTTCTTCAACGCGCACGTCGACTTCTTCGAGGAGATCGCGAAGTACCGCGCGGCGCGCAGGATCTGGGCGCGGTGGCTGAGGGAGCGCTACGGCGCGAAGGACGAGTCCTCGATGCGGCTGCGGTTCCACACGCAG
>CBRGMI010000007.1:0-23928 GCA_967797495.1 uncultured bacterium | reverse complement strand
GCGCGGTACGGCCGGCGACTCGGGCGCTCTAACCATGACCCGACGACAGAGCGCTGGGAGGCTCAGCGCTCGGCGGCTGAGCGAGTAAACCCACCGAGATGTTCACCGTTGACGCTGATGTCCACGCCGCTGCCCGCCTGCTGTCGAAGCCCGTCCAGAATCGCGTCAGTCGGACGGCCGAACACCTGAATCCGTACCGTAGCGTCAAGCGTTTCCGCGTACGCTTCCTGTGCCCGCTCCCGCACGATCGCCATGTGCGCTTCCATCGACTCGGCGTCCGGGTGGAACTGCACTACCGTCACTTCGTCTCCAGCCTCGTTCACGAATTCGTTGAATGCGATCAGCCTTGGCTCACTGGCCTCGATGAACTCGACGAGTCCTTGCACGCGACTTCGTTCGCGTTCGAGTCGGCCCGGCTTGAGGCGATTGGTAGCGATGAAGATGAATGGAGGCGACACGGCTGCTACTCCACGACGGTTCGATACGAAGATACACTCGTGAACCACCAAAGCCGGTCCCCGTCAAACCCGGTCCGGTCATCCGAGGGTGTGGGTCTAGGGTTGGCTGACCGCTGCGGTGATCGCGTGGATCTCGTCGTGGTCGAGGCGGAGCGTGGCGGCTGCGAGGCCATGAAGTTGGCGCGAAGCGTCTCCTTGTCGCGGATCGGCTCCGGCACCGTCCAGTCGTGGTGGACGAAGTCATCCGCGAACATGTCGGGCCCAGGCATCGGGGTCGTGGTTGCTCGACGCTGCCATGCCTTTGTCATCCAGAGCTTCCAGCTCGTGCTTCTCCATCTCCCCTCCTTGGACCTGTGAACCGGCGAACAATGACGCCGCTGAGCGGACCCGTCAACCCGTGCATCGAAGCAACGTCCCTGTCTCTGGCTCTCTCCGCCGGGCCGCCGCTTGCGCGCTGGACGATGGGAGGCGACGCCGCACTTTCACTTCCGTGGATCCCGTTTGATCCCCGTATATCCCGCATGAGGACGGAAAACGAGGGGTAACGACCCAAACCGACCCGGAACCGAAAGACCAGGTCAGCTGCCGTTTTCCGCCACCGCCGCAGGTCGCGAAACCGGCCTGGACCACGCTCTCAAGGAGGAGACGGCGCATCTGCTGCTGATTCCAACTCGGCGAGTGAGGCAGGGCCATCAGTCTCATCCGCTAGCTGCGGCCGACGCCAGCTATGCCTCCACATCCTCCCAACGGTATCGGAGATGGCGGCCAACTCGATGCGCGCGAGGACCTTTCCCCTCGTAGCGCCACGCATATAACGTCTTCACTGGTACCTGAAGGTAAGCCGCTACTTCGATCGGCGTGGCCAGACGTCGTACCCGGGACGTCGACCTGCCCGCTTCGTCCTCTACAGGTCCCTGCATCGTGTCGACGAGGATATCCCTCCGAGCTGACACTCCATCTGATCGAGGTGTCCATCACGCATGTGGAAGAAATGGGAACTTCCGTTATCGGGGAGTTGTCACAAGAACTGCCAACTGGAGAGGCGCGAACAGGCGCCGTGATCTGGCGTCGCCACGACGAACTCGAAACCGCTGCGGGACCACCGCGGGACACATTTGGTCGGAGCGTGAACCCGTCCGTCAGAAACGGGCTTCTACCTGCTGCTTTGCAGCTCCGGGGGTGGGACTCGAACCCACAACCTACGGATTAACAGTCCGCCGCTCTGCCAATTGAGCTACCCCGGAGAGAGCCGACGCAGTCTACCAACGGCCTCGGATTGGACTAGGCTCAGGGCATGCGGTTCCGAACCGGTCTCGTGGTGGGAGGGGTGCTCGGCTACCTCGTCGCCCGCGAAATCACCAAGCAGGACCCGGACGACGAGCGGCCACCCGGCGTCCGCGCGGCGATGGCAAGGCATCCGTCCAACCGGATCGCCGTGCACGGACGGCGCATCGCCGAGAAGGCGGGCTGGAAGAGCGTCGAGGCGATCCAGCGGGCTCGGGCGAACATCCAGCGGCGGCTCGACCCCGACGTCGACGATATCTCGCTGAACTGACGCTCGGGCGCTCGAACGCTACTCGAGATAGTCGCGCAGCTTCTGCGAGCGTGACGGGTGTCGGAGCTTCGACAGGGTCTTCGACTCGATCTGCCGGATCCGCTCCCGGGTGACGCCGAACTCGCGGCCGACCTCCTCCAGCGTGCGCGGGTGGCCGTCGAGGAGCCCGAACCGGAGCTGGATGACCTTCTTCTCCCGTTCGGACAGCGTGTGAAGCACGGACTCGAGCTGCTCCTGCAGCAGGATGAAGCTGGCCGCGTCGACGGGGACCACGGCGTCCGAGTCCTCGATGAAGTCCCCGAGGTGCGAGTCCTCCTCCTCCCCGATCGGGGTCTCGAGGGAGACGGGCTCCTGGCTCACCTTCAAGATCTCGCGCACCTTGTCCGCGGGGATGCCCATCTGCCGCCCGATCTCCTCCGGGAGCGGCTCGCGGCCGAGATCCTGCAGGAGCTGTCGCTGGATGCGGACGAGCTTGTTGATCGTCTCGACCATGTGCACCGGGATGCGGATCGTGCGGGCCTGGTCGGCGATCGCGCGGGTGATCGCCTGGCGGATCCACCACGTCGCGTACGTCGAGAACTTGTACCCCTTGGAGTAGTCGAACTTCTCGACCGCGCGGATCAGCCCGAGGTTGCCCTCCTGGATCAGGTCGAGGAACAGCATCCCGCGGCCGACGTACCGCTTCGCGATCGAGACCACGAGGCGCAGGTTGGCCTCGATCAGCTTGCGCTTCGCGAGCTGTCCGTCGCGTTCGACGCGGCGCAGGAAGTCGTCGAGCGCCTCGCGGGTCTTCGGCTTGTAGGTCTTGCCGATCCGGTCCCGCCCGATCCCCTCCACCTTGCCGAACTTCTCGACCTGGTGATCGCGGATCGCCACGACCGACTCGGTCACCAGGCGCAGCCGCTTCTGGTCGACACGGTCCTCCTCTTCGGTGAGCTCGCGGAGCACGGTCGCGAACTCCCCCGCCTCGATCCGCCGGGCGAGGTCGACCTCTTGGGCGGCCGTGAGCAGCGGGACCTTGCCGATCTCCTTCAGGTACATCCGGACGGGGTCGTTCGTGGGTGCCTTCAGGAGATCCACGTCGAGTTGGCGCTGAGCGGACCCGTCGACCTCGTCGCCGGGAACCTCGATGACCTCGATCCCCTCGCCGCGAAGGTGCTCCTCGACCTGGGTCAGGAACTCCTCGACCTGTTCGGGCGTGAAGTCGTCGACGGGAACCGATTCGAGCAGGTCGTCGGAGGTCACGAATCCGCGCTCACGCCCGCGGGCGGTGATCTGTTCCTTCGCTTCCTCGAGACCCAGGTCACGGGTGACTTCGGTCAATGCTCTCGCTCCCATAGGCTCCAGGTGGGGGAATGTCGGGAAGTGTACGAGACGTGAACGCCCCTGACCCGCGTGGTCAGGCGCGCGGCGCGAGGTCCTTCGTCCAGGCTGCGTCGTGGGCGCGTTCCCGCAAACGACGCAGCTCGCCGTCGGCCGCGATCAGCCGCTGGAACATCTCGTCGTATCGTGGGTCGGTCACGGGGTTCATCTTCTGCAGCTCCCGACGGAGCGCGGCGCTGCGGCGTCGCAGGAGGAATTCCTGGAGCCTCACCCAGACCTCTTCCGCATAGCCCGGGAGCAGATCGCCGTCGAGCGGCTCGAGCGCCAACGCCGTGAGAGCCTGGACGTCCTCCTCGTCACCGCCCTCGGCGTCCGAACCGCTCACGCGGCCGTCGGTCTCCCGGAGCAGGTGCAGCAGCTCCCGGTGCCGGGTCGTCCGGAAGTGCTCGTCGCTCAGGCGCGGCGCGATCCGACCGAACGCCTCGGCGTCGCGGGCGAGGATCCTGAGCATCTCCCGCTCGACCCTCTCCTGCGCCGACGCTCGCTTGACGGCCTGCTGAACCTCGACCGGGCGTCCCGAGAGCCGCTGGTCGATCGCGAGGACGACCGATCCCTCCGACACGCCGGCGAGCTCAGCGAGCAGGTGCGCGTACTGGCTCTGCCGGACCGGGTCGCCGAGCTGCTCGAGCAGCGGGACGGCCGCGGCGACCGCCGCGCTCTGGCCTTCGATCGTCGAGAGGTCGTGGCGGCCCACGGTCCTGCGCACCATGTACTCGACGAGCGGGACGGCTGCTGCCGCGAGCTCGCGGAGGGCCTCGCCCCCGTGCTTGTCGACGAAGTCCGCCGGGTCCAGGCCCTCGGGCAGGATCAGAACGACCGGCTGGACCGGGAACCGCTCGACGAACTCGAAGGCGCGTTCGGCGGCACGAGCGCCCGCGTCGTCCGAGTCGAAGGCGAGCACCATCCGCTGCGCGAACCGCGACGCGAGCCGGAAGTGCCCCTCTCCGAGCGCGGTCCCGCACGTCGCGACCGTGTTCGTCACGCCGGCCCGAACCATCGCGATCACGTCGGTGTAGCCCTCGGCGAGGTACAGCTCGCCGAGCTTGGTGGCCGACGCCTTGGCGCGCTGCAGGTTGTAGAGCACCTCGGCCTTTCGGTACACCGGCGTCTCGGGCGAGTTCAGGTACTTCGGTCCCTCGTCGCGCCCGCTGCCGCCGGGCAGGATGCGCGCGCCGATCCCGACCGCCTTACCGGAGAGGTCGTGCACCGGGAACGTGATCCGGCGGCGGAACCGGTCGCGGACGTTGCCCTCCTGGTCCTTGATCGCGAGGCCGGCCTCGACCAGGAGCTCGGCCGAGAGCGACCTCACCAGCCGCCGCAGCATGAAGTCCGGATAGGCGGGCGCGTACCCGATCTCGAACTCGGCGGCCACGTCGCGGTCGATCCCGCGGGACTCGAGGTACGCCCGGGCCTCCTCCCCCTCCTTGGCTTCCAGGAGCGTGCGGTGGTACAGCTCGAACGCGGCCTCGTTCGCCCGGACCAGCGCCTGGCGCTTGGACGCCACACGTCGATCGGCGGGCGTGTCGCCCTCGTAGCGCAGGGTGACGCCAGCCTCCTTGGCCAGACGCTCGACCGCCTCGGAGAACTCGAGATGCTCGACGTCGCGAAGGAACCCGATCGCGTCGCCGCCCTTGCCGCAGCCGAAGCAGTGGTACAGGCCCTTGGAGGGCGAGACGCCGAACGACGGCGTCTTCTCCGTGTGGAACGGACACAGCCCCACCAAGCGGTCGTGGCCCGCCTTCTTCAGCGTGAGGTACCCGGAGACGAGCTTGACGATGTCCGTGCGTTCGCGGACCGCGGCGACGTCGTCGTCCCTGATCCTGCCCGCCACGTTCCTCCCCTCGACCTCGCCTCGCGCCGGCTACAGCAACCAGCGTTGGGGAAGGAATAGCTGCTCGTAGATCCGCAGAGCGTACCGATCCGTCATGCCGGCGATGTAGTCGGCGACACGGGTCGGCAGGTCTCCCGGCGCCCGATGGTACTCCTGCGGAACCTCCTCGGGGTGATCGAGATAGTGCGCGAAGAGGCTCCGCACCATCGAGATCGCCTTGTCCTGCTCCGAGCGGGCCTCGTCCCGCAGGTAGACGTGGTCGAACAGGAACTCGCGCAGCGCGTCGAGCGCCTGGAACACGTGGTCGGACAGCCCGATCTCGGGTCCGTCGGCGCTTCGGACGACGAGGTCGGTCACCAAGGTGTTGATCCGGGACGAGTGCGTGGCGCCGAGGACCTCGAGGGGCGCGGGGGGCAGCTCGGTCTGCTCGATGACGCCGGCCCGCAGCGCGTCGTCGACGTCGTGATTCACGTACGCGATGCGGTCGGCGAACCTGACGAGCTGCGCCTCCGGCGTCGAGGGCTGGGGCATCGACCAGGTGTGGTGCACGATGCCGTCGCGAACCTCCCAGGTCAGGTTCAGGCCCTGCCCGTCGTTCTCGAGGTGGTCGACGATCCGCAGGCTCTGCTCGTTGTGGCGGAACGGTCTCCCCAGGAAGGGCGTGAGGGCCTGCTCCCCCAGGTGCCCGAACGGCGTATGTCCTAGGTCGTGGCCGAGCGCGATCGCCTCGGTGAGGTCCTCGTTCAGGCGGAGCGCGCGGGCGGCGGTCCGGGCGATCTGGCTCACCTCGAGCGTGTGGGTGAGCCGGACCCGATAGTGGTCACCCTCGGGGGCGAGGAACACCTGCGTCTTGTGCTTCAGGCGCCGAAACGCCTTCGAATGCACGATGCGGTCCCGGTCCCGCTGGAAGCAGGTGCGGAGGTCGTCCTGCGGCTCGTCGTGCTCTCGGCCCTTGCTCGCCGAGGCAAGCGTCGCGGTCGGCGACAGCGTGTCGCGCTCGATCTCCTCGGAACGTTCTCGGGGCACGGCCACGCGCCGATACTATCGTCGCGCTCCGACCCTCCTTATCCGCGGACCCGCAGTAGGATCGGCGCTTCGACGCGGGGTCCGTCGCGACCCCGTCCCCGCTCGAGGAGGCTCGGATGAGAGGCGTTCGGATGCGAATCCTGGTAGTTCTCGCGGCGCTGTCGGTGCTCGCGGTGGCGTGCGGGGGCGACGCGAACGACGCTGCGGGCGGTCCGACGGGGACCGGCACCACGGCCGCCACCGGAGCCACGGACTCGGGTGACGACCCCGGCGCGGGGAGCCTGTACGGAGGCTCGAAGGGGATGACCGGCGCCACCGGAGCGACCGGCGCGAAGGACGCCGACGTCTCGGTCTCCCTCAACAACTACCTGTTCGATCCCGGCACGGTGAAGGTCGGCAGCGGCGACGTCGTCGCCGTTCGAAACGGCAACGCGAGGACGCCGCACACGTTCACGGTCGTCGGGGAGGACGTCGACCTCGAGCTCGCGCCGCTCACGACCGAGACCGTGACGATCGATCTGGCGCCGGGGACGTACCAGCTGATCTGCCGGTTCCACGAATCCCTCGGCATGACGGCGACGTTGAAGGTGAGCTAGGGATCCGGCCGGCTCAGCGCCCGAACAGCCGATAGAAGGCGTACGCGAGCGTCTCGCGGAGGTAGCCTCCGAACCGCGTTCCCTCCGTCCGAGCCGCCGAGTGCCACGTCGCCGACGCGTACGCCTCGAGGCCGAGATCCGACGCCATCCGCTTGATCCGCAGGTTGTGCCAGGGATCCGAGACGAGGAAGGCCGCCTTCATCCCCCGCTCGTTCATCCACGCCGCGGCCGCCTCGAGGCTCTCGAACGTGGTCGAACCGAACGGCGACGCCACCACGGCATCCGATGGGACACCCCGCGAGACCAGCCACTCGCGTCCCGCCTCCGCCTCCGTCGTCCGGTCGCCGGGTGCGCCGCCGCCGAGAACCAGGATCGTGTCGGCGCGGCCCTCCTCGTACAGCAGCCTCGCGTGTTCGAGCCGGCCCTCGAACACGGGCGACGGTTCGCCGTCGTACTGCGCGGCGCCGAGGACGAGGATCGCGTCCACGTGCTCGATCGTGCTGGCGTCGTCCGTGTGCGCCGCCCGCCAGACGGCCACCCCCGTGCCCGCGAATGCGATCATGATCGCCGCGGCCACCGCGGCGATCGTGATCAGCACGGGGTGTCGACGGACCGCCTCCATAGAGGCGATGCTAACAACGCCTCCCCAGAACGAGATCTGTTACATACGTGCAACGCCGGCGAGTGCGAGCAGGTCGAGGAACTCGCCTCGGTCGAATCCCCGACCCAGGACGGCCCTCGGGTCGCACAGGCCGCCCTCGTCCCAGGTGAGGACCCACACCCGGTGGGGACCGCCGGCGAGAAGCCCAGTCCGGCCGCCGACGAGCTCGACGGCCCCGGCCTCGGGGAGGCCCTCGCCGAACTCGCCCGGGATGCCGGCGAATGCGTGCAGCTCCCGTCCGGCCTCGTCTCGGAAGCCGATCCGCAGACCGACCCGATCCGGATAGGGCTCCTCGAACGTGTCCGTCCGCTCGAACCCCGGCGGGGTGACGAAGCTCACCTCACACACGGTCCGGTCCGCGGTCGGCATGGGTTGCGTCGCCGCCCCGCCCCCACACGCCACGAGCGACAGCACGCCCGACACGAACGCCGCGGCGTTCCGTCTACACGTCACGGGAGCGACTCCGCCGACGGTCCCAGCAGCGGGCCCGTGCCGTCGGGACTGGCCTCCTGCCCCAGGCCCGCGTAGAGCCCGCCGAGGCTCCGGACCCTCTCGGGCAGGATCGTTGCCGTGTTCCCGAACGTCGCGGCGAGCTCGACGAACGCCTGGGCGCCCTCCTCGGTACGGAACGCGCTCACGAGCGCGAAGTCACCCGGCTCGCCCACCTGCTGGCGGAACCCCTGGAACTGCGCGACCGGGACCACGTAGTAGCCCTGGAGGTCGCCGAATGCCAGCGTCTCGTTGGCCGCCTCAGCCTCCGCCCGGCTCGAGAAGACGCCGCCCACGACGACGAGCAGCAGCTCGCCCGCTCCGCTATCCGCCCGAACCATGGGACCGACGGGAGGACCGTGCGACGACCGAACGGGCGCCTTCCCTGCGGCGGCCGCGATCACCCCCGCCGAGGCCGTCACGCCCACCACGAGTCCGACGACGATCGAATGTCTCCGCTTCATGATGCCTCCTCGAGGAACTCAGTAGTTGGTGGCGTACTGGAAGTGCATGGGGTCGCAGAACGCGAGTCCCCAGTACCAGCCGTGGCCCTGCCAGATCGATGCGTGGTTCCTGTTGACCGACGACGTGCACTTGCCCAGGTACTCCTCGGCCGACGACACGTCGACGGCGATCCCGAACGCGTGGGTGCTCCATTCGTTGGAGTTCCGCTTGGCGCGGCACGCGTACCCGTAGATCCCGTGCTTGATGTACGGCTGCAGGTGGGCGTTCTGGATATGCCCGTAGACGTCGTTGTCCAGGTTGGTCGACCTCCCGCCCTTGTCCGAGACCATCGCCGTCGGACGGCCGCCGAGCTTGCGATGGAACCTGAACGTGTACGTCACCCCGGTGTCCGCAGCGGTCCACCTCATCGAGATCGCCCTGGCCTCCGCGTTGCACGGCTGCCCGAACCGGTTGACGATCTGCGTGTAGCCGCTCGGCCGCGACGGGTAGTTGACGTGCTCGTCCCGCCAACCGAGGCGCGTCCAGTGGAACGCCACGATCAGCGGAAGCACGACGGCGATCGGTATCACGATGCTGAGGAACCGGAGCCCTCCCCTTCCATGCGAACCTGTCCGCACGAGCCACCTCCTCGGAACCCGGGGGAGGTGGGAGAGGTCTCGGAGCTTAGCGAACGCGCGTTCGACCGCGCATCGCCAAGGCGGGGGATTCGCGCGGCGAGCGAGGACCATTCCACGCCGAGCGACGCGACCGCGTCAGACGTTCGTCGTCATCGAGGTCCGTCACCTCGACGCGGACTCCGCCGAACCCACCGCTGCCTGGCCGGCGGCGAGGCGAGCCGTCTCGACGCGGAACGGGGAGCAGCTCACGTAGTCCAGACCGAGCTGGTGGCAGAAGGCGACCGATGCCGGGTCGCCGCCGTGCTCGCCGCAGATCCCGATGTGCAGGCTCGCGTTCGCGGCCCGGCCCTCCTCGACCGCGATGCTCATCAGGCGACCGACCCCCGGCTGATCGATCGTGACGAACGGGTTGGCCGGCACGAGCTTGCGCTCCTCGTACATCCCGACGAACTTGCCGATGTCGTCGCGGCTGAAGCCGAACGCCGTCTGTGTGAGGTCGTTGGTGCCGAACGAGAAGAACTCGGCCGCCTCCGCGATCTCCCCCGAGGTGACCGTTGCTCGCGGGAGCTCGATCATCGTGCCCCACTCGAGGTGGTCGAGTTGGACGCCCTCGGCCCGAAGCACCTCCGCCGCAACCGGTTCGAGCTCGGCGCGCATCTGCTCGAGCTCCGGTTTGGTCGCGACGAGCGGGATCATGATCTCCACCTTCGGGTCGCCGCCCTCCTGCTTGACCCGTGCTGCCGCTTCGCAGATCGCGCGGACCTGCATCGCGTACAGCCCGGGTTTCACGATCCCCAGGCGCACGCCGCGCAGGCCCAGCATCGGGTTGGCCTCGTGGAGCTGGTCGACCTTGCCGAGGATCACCCGGGCCTCGTCGAGCGGCACCCGCTCGTCGCGCAGCCGGACCTCGTCCTCGCCGCGGTCCTCGGCCCGGGCCACGCCGACCGCGAGCTCGACCTGGTTCGGGAGGAACTCGTGCAGCGGGGGGTCGAGCAGCCGGACGGTGACCGGCAGACCGTCCATGGCCCGGAAGATCCCGACGAAGTCCTCGCGCTGCAGCGGCAGCAAGGCGTCGTACGCCTTCTGCTCCTCCGCCTCGGTCTCCGCGAAGATCATCTGTCGCACCGCGCCGACCCGCTCCTCGCCGAGGAACATGTGCTCGGTCCGGCACAGCCCGATGCCTTCGGCTCCGCGGTCGCGCGCGTTGGTCGACTGATCGGGCGTGTCGGCGTTCGCGCGGACGCGCAGGCGCCGGCGCGCGTCGGCGACGCTCATCAGCCGCTCGAAGGCCCTCCAGATCTTCTCCCCGCGAGCCGCCTCGTCGCCGGATCGCGCCTTCTCGAGCACGGACTCCTCGAGCGGTAGCTCCCCCACGTACACGTTGCCCGTGAAGCCGTCGATCGTGACGACCTCACCCTCCTGCACGGTCGTGCCGTTCGCGGTGAACGTCTTCGCCGCGGGGTCGAGCTTGATCGCGTCGGCCCCGCAGACGGCCGGGATCCCCTCGCCGCGCGCGACGACCGCCGCGTGCGAGTTGGTCCCCCCGGCGCTCGTCAGGATCCCCTGCGAGGCGATCATGCCGTGGTAGTCGTCCGGGGTGGTCTCGCGCCGCACGAGGACCACCTTGTCGCCGGCGTTCGCTCGCTCCTGCGCGTCGTCGGCCGTGAAGACCACCGCGCCGGTGGCGGCGCCGGGGCTCGCATTGAGGCCCTTCGCGATCGGCCGGGCGCCGTCGGCCTTCACGCGCCGCTTGAACAGCTCCTCGAGCCGGTTCGCGTCGACGCGGAGCAGCGCCTCGTCCTCGTCGATCAGGCCCTCGTCGAGCATGTCGTAGGCCATCACCCATTCGGCGAACGCGGTCCGCTTGCCGATGCGCGTCTGCAGGATCCAGAGCTTGCCCTTCTCGATCGTGAACTCGATGTCGCACATGTCGTGGTAGTGGCCCTCGAGCGTGGCCATCACGTCCATCAGCCCGCGGTACGAGTCCGGGTCGATCCGCTCGAGCTCGGCGATGCGCTTGGTGTTGCGGATCCCCGCCACGACGTCCTCGCCCTGCGCGTTCTCGAGGTAGTCCCCGTAGGGGACCTTCTCCCCCGTCGACGGGTCGCGGGTGAAGGCCACGCCGGTCCCCGAGTCCTCGCCGCGGTTGCCGAAGACCATCGCGACGATGTTCACGGCCGTCCCCAGATCGTCGCTGATCTTGTTCTGACGCCGGTAGTCGATCGCCCGCTTCCCGTTCCACGACCTGAAGACCGCGGCGATCGCCAGGCGGAGCTGATCATTCGGATCCTGCGGGAAGTCCTCGCCCGTGTGCTCGCGGTAGATCGCGCGGAAGCGTTCGATCAACGCATCCAGGTCGTCGGCGTCCAGGTCGGTGTCCTGCGCGTTCGGGCCCCTCGCGGCCTTGGCCTCGTCGAGCGCGTGCTCGAACGCGTCGGCGGGGACGTCCATCACGATCTTGCCGAACATCTGGAGGAACCGGCGGTAGGCATCGCGCGCGAACCGGACGTCACCCCCCGTCTGCGTCGCGAGCCCCTCGACGGATCGGTCGTTCAGGCCGAGGTTGAGGACGGTGTCCATCATCCCTGGCATCGAGAACTTCGCCCCCGAACGCACCGAGACCAGCAGCGGGTCGTCGGGGTCGCCGACCGTCTTGCCCATGGCGTCCTCGAGACGGCGAAGGTGCTCCCCGGTCTCCTCGAGCATCTCGGGCGGGGCACCACCCTGCGCGAGGAACGTCAGGCACGCCTCCGTGGTGATCGTGAAGCCGGGCGGGACCGGCAGTCCCATGTTGGTCATCTCGGCGAGGTTGGCCCCCTTGCCGCCGAGGAGGTCCTTCATGTCCCGGTTGCCTTCGGAGAAGTCGTAGACGTACTTGGTCATCAGCGATGCCTCCGCCGCGAGATGGGTTCGGACCGGACCAGTCTACGGACGTGACAGAGGCAACCGCGCGGCCGGCGAGCCCGGGCTAGGCGGGCGGAGCGGTGTCGTGGGAGTCCTCGCCCGCGTCCACGAACACGGACGCCATGCGCAGGCAGCGCTCGACGGTTTCATGGTCGCCGTCCAGGAGCGCCTCGTAGGCGAGGTTCAGCCACCCGGAGCTCTTCTGCGCGAGCTCGACGTCGTCCGAGCGGAGCGAACGCCCCGAGCACAGGACGTCGAGCACCGGCCGGTAGGCCACGCTGAGGACTGCGGCGGCCCTGGCGTCGAACCGGGCGATGGGGTCGGACGGGGTCCGGAGCGCCTCGCGCCCGGCCGCGGCGCATTGGTCGAGCAGAGCGAGGTATGCCTGGTCGATCGCCTTGGCCGGGGCGCCGTCCGTGGCGTTACCGATCAGGGCCCGGAGGCTTCGCGTGGTCTGTACCAAGATGCTGTCCATGAGCGGAGCCTAGTGTCGTCCCCCGCCCGGCGTCCGCACCATCGGCCGGGCGACCCCGAAATGAGGCCGATAGGCCTAGGACGTTCGGCGCATCTGAACCGGATGGCAGATCCGCCTAAGGCGCGGATCCACCGGAGCTGCGGTATGGCTCGATGCGCATGCCTCGGTCGCGGCCGGGTGAGCCTCAGCCGATCGCGGTTTCGAGCACGTCCAGCGTCGCCTGGTCGCTCGCGAACAGCACCGTGACGGCGCTGCCCTCCGGTTCGAGGACCGTGGCGAGGCCGCCCCCCTGGTCGATCCACTCGGTCATCGAGGCGGCGAACTCCTCCGCGTCACGAGCCGAATCCCAGACCGTCGACAGCTCGACGGCCGTGTCGGTCTCGTTCGACCACGCGCGGTACGTCCCGCCGTCCCACCCCGCGGCCGCGGCGGCGGCCTCCGAGCCGTCGAGCCGCAGGCCGAGCGCGATCTGCAGCCACGCCTCGCCGATCGACATCACGTCGAGGTCCTCCCATCCGGATCCGAGCTCCGATGACAGGTCCGCCACATCGACCGGGGTGGGGGCGTCGTTCGGGTAGCGCTCGGGGTGGATGATCTGCTCGGTCGAGGCGGGGAGGTCGACGAACGCCTCGTCGACCGCGTCGAGCCCGCCCCGTGCTTCGAGCGCCCCGATGAACCGCATCCCCTGGTCGTACGGCCATGCCTGGAGCCGAGCCACGAACGGCGGCACGCCCTCGGTCGACGTGTCCTGCCCCGCGGCCTCGATCCCGACCTGCACCTGTTCGGCCAACGTGAGGTACGTCCGCGCCCACCGCAGCATGAAGAACGTCGCGTTGCCCTCGACCAGCGCGATCGCGGCGGACGCGTCCTCGTCCCTGCACTCGGCGCCGAGCGCGTCGAGCCGCTCCAGCCCGAACCGCTGGTCGTCGATCGCGTGCGTCAGCTCGTGGGCCAGCGTGATGCGCTCGAGCGGTGAGGGCGATTCGCTCCCCGTGAACTTCAGCTCGCCCGTCACGGTGTCGTAATAGCCGATCACCTGGCTCGAGCCGTAGCTCTCGTAGGCGTCGCGGAGGCTGGTGCCGTCGGGGATCACCCCGATCGTGCCCCACGCGATGCTCCGTCGTGCGTATTGCCCCTCCGGGTAGGTGATGTCGGAGAACTTCACGAAATCACGGCCGATCTCCGCCTGCGACACCGGCTCGGCCACGACCCGCTCCGAGTAGTCGAACCCGCGGATCTGCGCCACCTGCCGCATCACCTGCGCGATCACGGCGGGCGTCGGCCCCTCGGCGGGGACGTCCGACCCGGCGCCCGGCTTGGGTTCGGTCACCTCGCAGAGACGCTTCGCGGCGGCGGCGGCCGAATCCGGTCCGCCGGGCGCCGGGGACGGGACCTCCGGGGAAGCCGGCACCGGCTCGACCGAGGTCTCGGGGGCGGACGCGGGGTCGCCGGGTACGTCGGTTCCGCCGGTACAGGCCCCGAGCGTGAGCCCGAGGACGGCCGCGAGGGCGGCTCCGCGAAGCCTCATCCGCGCCTCGGCACCAGGACGCTCGCGACGGCCAGGCCGGCGGCGAGAAGCGAGAAGGCGCTCGAGATCCACAGGAGTCCTATCGACCGCAGGGAGCCGAGCGATGAGGCCATGAGCGCGATCGCCGCCGCGAGCATCAGCGCGAAGGCGGCCGCATACAGGCTCACCCAGCCCTTCCTCGGCTCGTCCATCGTCTAGAGGCGTTCGGCGAGGTAGTCCACGAGGTTCTCGACCGGGATCCGGTCCTGGGCCATCGAGTCCCGCTCGCGGACGGTGGCCTGGCGGTCCTCGAGCGTGTCGAAGTCCACGGTCACGCAGAACGGCGTGCCCACCTCGTCCTGGCGGCGGTACCGGCGACCGATCGAGCCGGCATCGTCGTAGTCGCACATCCACCGGCGCTTGACGAGGTCGAACACGCCCCTCGCATCCGGCGCGAGCTGTTCGTTGCGCGAGAGCGGCAGCACGGCGACCTTGGTCGGCGCCAGATCCCGGTGCAGGGCGAGGTACGCGCGCTTCTCGGTGTCACCCTTGGCGGTGGGCGCATCCTCCTCCCGGTACGCGTCCACGAGCGCGGTGAGCAGCACGCGATCGACACCGGCGGCGGGCTCGACCACGTAGGGGAGATAGCGCCGATCCCGCTCCTGGTCGAAGTAGGTCAGGTCCTCGCCGCTCGCCTGCTGATGCGCCTCGAGGTCGAAGTCGGTGCGGTTCGCGATGCCCTCGACCTCCTGCCACCCGAACGGGAACTCGTACTCCACGTCGGAGGCGGCCTTCGCGTAGTGTGCGAGCTCGCCGGGATCGTGCGGGCGCAGGCGGAGCTTCTCCTTGCGGATCCCGAGGTCGACGTACCACTGCAGCCGCTCGTTCACCCAGTACTCGAACCATTCGTCGTCGGTGCCGGGCTCGACGAAGTACTCCATCTCCATCTGCTCGAACTCGCGCGTGCGGAAGATGAAGTTGCCCGGCGTGATCTCGTTGCGGAACGACTTGCCGATCTGCGCGATCCCGAAGGGGACCTTCTTGCGCGAGGTCTGCTGGACGATCGCGAAGTCGACGAACATCCCCTGCGCCGTCTCGGGTCGGAGGTAGGACTCGCTCGACTCGTCCTCGATGGGGCCCATGTGCGTCTTGAACATCAGGTTGAACTGCCGGGGCTCCGTGAACCGCTGCTGGCCGCAGTTCGGACAGGTGGGGTCGTCGCCCAGGTGATCCTGGCGGAAGCGTTGGTGGCAGTTCAGGCACTCGACGAGTGGGTCGTGGAACCCGGCGACGTGACCACTCGCCACCCAGACCTTCGGGGACATGATGATCGCCGCCTCCAGGCCGACGACGTCGTCGCGGAGCTGGACCATCGAACGCCACCACGCGTGGCGGATGTTGCGCCGCAACTCGACGCCGAGGGGACCGTAGTCCCACGACGAGCGCAACCCGCCGTAGATCTCGCTGGACTGGAACGCGAGCCCCCGCCGCTTGGCGAGGGACGTGACGGCCTCCATCAGGTCGGCCATGGGTTCCTCCTCTCTCCCGGCCGCTGGCTGCGGCCGCTGGCGTGCCCTCCAGTCTACGGGTCGACCCGGCCGCGTTGCGCCGATCCGTGCGGAGAGATGGAGTGGTCCCGGGCTAGCCGGTCGGCTCGTTCCACGGCCCGACCCCGCCGAGGCGCTCGACCGTCACCCGCGTCACGAAGCCTTGGGGTGGGTCCGGCATCGGCGGAAACGTGACGTCGGGACCGAGGTACGTGTGCGCCAGCCGCTGGAGGACCTCCGGTCCCCCGCCGTCCGTGACCCGCGCGATCCCATAGATCACGAGGTACTCGTGTAACCCATACGGGGTGACCCGGTCGGTCTGGATCGAGATCGTGATCCGTGCGTCACGTCGCAGGTTCCGAAGCTTCCGCTGATCGGGGAGCGTCGCGAAGACGATCTCGTCGCCCTCGAGCCCCACCCAGGCGAGCGTCGTCTGCGGTCGACCGTCGGGATCGATCGTCGTGATGTGGGCGAGCGCGTCGCTCTGGATGACCCCACGCGCCTCGTCCGGAACCCGCACCTGCCTAGCCGGCGTCGTTCTCGGCGATGGCCCCGAACCGTCGCGAGCGCTTCTGGTAGTCCCGGATCGCCTCGTACAGGTGCTCGCGATCGAAGTCCGGCCAGTACACCGGCGTGAAGTACAGCTCGCTGTAGGCGGCCTGCCAGAGCAGGAAGTTGCTGATGCGCTCCTCGCCGCTGGTCCGGATGATCAGGTCGGGATCCGGCATGTCGGCGTGGTACAGCCGCCGCGAGATCGACTCGGGCGTGAGCTTCTCGCCCTTCAGGCGCCCCGCGTCGTGGTCGGCGATCAGCCGCTTCACCGCGTCGACGACCTCGACCCGCCCGCCGTAGTTGAACGCGATCGTGAGCGTCATCCCCGTGTTGTGAAGCGTGAGCGCCTCCGAGATCTCCATCTCCTTGAGCACCGAGCGCGGCACCTTCCAGTCGCGCCGGCCGAGGAAGCGGACGCGGACGTTCATCCGGTGGAGCTCGTCCCGCCGCCGACGGAGCAGCCCGCGGTTGAAGCCCATCAGGAACGCGACCTCGGCCTTGGGTCGCTTCCAGTTCTCGCTCGAGAACGCGAACATCGTGAGCCACCCCAGGCCGAGCTCGTTCGCCCCGACGACCGTGTCCCACATCGCCTCCTCGCCTGCCGTGTGGCCGTCGGTCCGGGGCAGCCCGCGGAGCCTGGCCCATCGACCGTTGCCGTCCATCACGATGCCCACGTGGTTCGGCAGGCGCTCGTGGTCGAGGTCGTGGAGGTAGGTGCTCACGTCGTCAGGCTCCTGGCGAGGATCGGCAGGCTCTTCATGCGGCGCTCGAGGTGGTACTCGGTGAAGCCGAACAGCAGCGAACGGGACTCGCGCCTCACCCTCGTATCGGCCCGGACGTCGCCCGCCTCAAGCAGCCCGGTCCCGCCGAGCGTCGCGAGGAAGTCGAGCGCCTCGAGCGAAGCCGGTCCGGCGTCCAGGTCGGCGTCCGCGGCGCAGACCGCGCCCCCGAGGCTGCTGGCGAAGCGCTCGGGGGCTGGGGCGCCGCAGACGGCGCAGGTCGTGAGCGCCGGGTGGAACCCCGACAGCGACAGGAGCTTGAGCAGGAACGATTCGGCGACCGCGGCGGGGTCGGCCGGCCGGGCGTCGAGCGCCCGCATCCCGGTGAGCAACAGCATGAACAGGCGGACGTTCCGCTCGTGCTCCTCGGCGACCTTGTCGACGGCCTCCAGCATGGTCTCCCCCGCGGCGAACAGGCCGAGGTCGCCCCGGAGCGCCCGGAAGGGGGAGACGATCTCGGCCTGGCTGACGGTGTCGAGCGAACCTCTCCCCCGGTAGACCATGAGGGAAACGTGCGTGAACGGCTCCAGACGGGCGCCGAAGCGAGAGGTGGTCTTGCGGATGCCCTTGGCGACCGCCCGGACCTTGCCGGAGCCCTGGGTCATCACCGTGACGATCTTGTCGGCCTCGCCCAGCTTGACGGAGCGCAGCACGACGCCCTGTTCCTTGTAGAGGGGCACGGCGGCATCGTAGCGCCGGGCACGTGCCGTTCCCGTGAGCGAACGTTGCGAAGTCGTGGAGATGGCCACAGGGGGCAGCGAGGAGTACAACCGACCCGTGACCTCGGGCGTCGAACAGGCACCGCGATCCAGCGGGGTGTTCGTCGGGCGTGAGCGCGAGCTGGCCGAGCTTTGTGCTGGTCTCGACGAGGCCGAGGCCGGCCGAGGCTCGCTCTACATGCTGGTCGGCGAGCCGGGGATCGGGAAGACCCGGCTGGCTAACGAACTCGCGGCTCGAGCCCGAGATCGCGGCTTCCTGGTCTTGCAAGGACGCTGCTGGGAGGAGGGCGGCGCGCCCGCGTACTGGCCCTGGATACAAGCGATCCGCGCCCACGTTCGAGCGAGCGACCCGTTGGATCTTGCCGAAGAGCTGGGGGGCGGAGCGGGACACGTCGCCCAGATGATCCCCGATGTGCAGAAGGTGCTCCCAGATGTCGACATGCCCGATGTCCGCGACCCGGATGCGGCGAGGTTCCAGCTCTTCGACGCGGTCACCTCATTCCTCCTGGCCGTGTCCGCGCGCCGACCGATCCTGCTCGTCCTGGACGACCTGCACGTCGCCGACACGCCCTCGCTCCTCATGCTTCGATTCGCCGTGGGCGAGCTTGCCCGTGGCCGGATGCTCGCGGTGGGCTCCTACCGAGACCCTGATCCGGACCATGAAGGTCCTCTGCCGAACGAGCTGATCGAACTCACACACGAACCCACAACCCGGTTCCTTCCGCTGACTGGCCTGTCCGAACCAGACGTCACCCGGTTCATCGACTACACCACCGGAATCTCGCCTTCGGCTTCGCTGGTCTCGGTCGTCTTCGAGGAGACCGAGGGGAACCCCCTGTTCGTCGGCGAACTGGTTCGGCTCCTGGCTCAGGAGGGTCGACTCACGTCCCTCGCTCCGGGGCTTCGACTGACGATCCCTGCCAGCATCCGCGAGGTCATTGCGCGGAGGCTCGCCCACCTTTCGAAGGCCTGTCGCGACGATCTTCAGATGTCGTCGGTCATCGGTCGCGAGTTCGAGCTCGGGCTCGTCGCCCGTGTAGCAGGCAGGCCCGATCACGAGATCCTCGAGCGACTCGATGAGGCTTCACGGGCAGGGGTGATCGGCGAGGTGTCCGGCGTCACCGGCCGGTTCAGGTTCTCACATGCGTTGATCAGGGATGTGTTATACGAGGCCATCCCCTCCGCATTCCGCGTCGTCCTGCATCGACGGGCGGCTGAGGCGCTCGAGAGCCTCCCGCAGGAGGAACGGAAGAGCCGCCTCGCGGAGCTCGCCCACCATTTCTACTCCTCGACGCGTGGAGGATCCTGGCGGAGGACGAAGCGTGGAGTCGAATACGCGCGTGGAGCAGGCGACGAAGCGATGGTCCGACTTGCATACGAAGAAGCGGCGCGACTGTACGAGATGGCGCTCCAACAGCTTAAGTTCGTGGAGGATGCCAAGGGTGACCTGAGATGCGAACTGCTTCTGAGGCTGGGCGACGCGAGATCGAGGGCCGGGGACCTGGCAGCCGCACGAGAGGCTTTCGCCGATGCGGCCGATGTGGCCAAGCGTTCGGGAGACGTGGACCGCCTCGCGCGCGCCGCGATCGGCTACGGCGGCTGGATCCTGTGGATGAGGGCAGGTGGCGACGGCAACGTCATCCCGCTGCTCGAGGACGCCCTTCGGGCCGCCGGGGATCAACCGAGCCCGCCACGCGTCCGACTGATGGCACGACTTGCATGTGCTCTGCGGGGCTCGCCCGATTGGCAGCGGAGTGAGGACCTCGGCCGTCGCGCGGTCGACATGGCGCGAGATCTCGGCGATCGCCGGACACTGCTCTATGCCCTCATGGGTCTGTGCGGGGCGATCTGGTGGCCCGAGAATCCCGGCGAGCGACTCGAGATTGCCAACGAGATCGTCGAGGGCGCGCGAGCCCTCGGTGACCTCGAACGCGAGTTACAGGGTCGCTTTGGCCGGCTTATCGCGTACGACGAACTCGGCAACACCTCGCGTGTCGAGGCCGAGCTTGCGCATCTCTCGGCATTGGAGCAGGAGCTCCGTTCGCCGACCCAGCGATGGCCGGTCGCAGCAACCTCGGTATACGTCGCGCTCCAGCGCGGTCGGCTCGCGGATGCGGAACGATCCGCCCTCGAGGCACGGGATATCGGTGCCCGATCGATGCTCACCGACGCGGAAGCAACGTTCGCGAGCCACATGTACTTCATCCGAACCGCGCAAGGACGTCCGGGCGATGCCGTCCAGCTCGTGGAACATGCCGCCGCACGGATCACGTGGTACGCATTCCTTCGCTGCGAGCTCGCAGACCTTCACGTGCAGCTGGGCGACGAACTTGCGTCCCGGCGCCTCTACGAGGTGCTGGCCGCCGATCGCTTTGTTTCGCTGCCCCGTGACAACGAGTGGATCTTCACGCTGAGCCTGCTTGCTCCGCTGTCGGTACGACACCACGACTTGGGGGGCGGCTCGATCCTATACGAGCTGCTGCTCCCGTTCGCGAACCGACAGGCGGTCGGGCACCCGGAAGGGACGACGGGGTCCGTATCGCGCGCGCTCGGGATCCTGGCGGCAGGGTTGTCGCGTTTCGACGACGCTGAGAAGCACTTTGCGTTCGCCGTCGACCACAACGAACGGATGGGGGCCCGACTGTGGACCACGGACACTGAGGTTCGCTTCGCTACGATGCTACTTAAACGAGACGGACCTGGTGACCGCGAGCGAGCGGGGGCGCTCCTCAGTGACGCGCTGCGGACTTGCCAGAGCCTGGACCTCCTTCCTCTGGAGCGCGAGGTCCGCGAGTTGCGACCGGATGTAGAAGCCGCAAGCGTGCAAGCGCCCGGGATCGTGGGCGCGGCGGTGTTCAGACGAGAAGGCGAGTACTGGTCGATCGCGTTCGACGGCGACGCGTTCCGCTTGAAGGATTCCAAGGGGTTGCGCCATCTCTCGGTGCTGCTCGCGTCGCCAGGTCGTGAGATCCACGCCCTCGAACTCGTCTCGACCGTCGAGAGGCATGCACCCGATCGAAAGCTCTCCGATTCCGAGCTCCGCCCAAAGACGGGCGACGCGGGCACGGTCATCGACGAACGAGCCAAGGCCGAGTACGCGGCTCGACTGCAGGAGCTCGAGTCCGAACTCGGGGAGGCTGAGAGCTGGAACGACCCCGAACGCGCTTCCCGGTTGCGAGAGGAGATCGACTTCCTGGCCCGTGAGCTCGGCGCCGCGGTGGGCCTGGGGGGACGGGGCCGGCGAACCGCCTCCGACGCGGAACGCGCCAGGGTCAACGTCACAAGAGCCATCAAGGCCACCCAGGAACGGATAGCTGAGCACAGCCCGAGCTTGGGCCGCCACCTGGCGGCGACGGTCCGGACGGGCACCTTCTGCTCGTACGAGCCCGACCCACGCGTGCCGGTCACCTGGTCGAGCTGAATCCTTTCGTCCTCAAGGACGTTCGTTCGGTCCGAGTGAACGAACGTTCTGCCCTTTCTCACGCCTCCTTTTCGAGACGCGATGGAGCGCGATTGAGGAGGTGTTGTACATGGCTGCACACGGTGTGGAAGGGCTCGAGGACGCGGAGGCAGCCCTGGCCCGGGACGGCTACGACGTCGTGCGTTTCGGCTACTCCGATCTCATCGGCAGCGAGCGCGGGCGCGATGTCCTGGTCAACGGCTTCGCGCGCACGGTCGGCGACGGGGTCGCCTTCTGCCGCTCGGTCTACGGCACGACCCCAATGGGGGACGTCGTTCCGATCGATGGCGGCCTGGAAGCAGGCCTGCCCGACGTCGTCGCGTTCCCGGACCTTGCGACGATCAGACCGATCCCTTGGGAGCCGGGAGTGGCGCACTGCATCGCCGACGTCTACAACCCCGACGGGACGCCGTCGCAGGAGAGCCCGCGCAACGTCCTCAAACGCGTTGTCCAGCGCTTCGCCGCGCTCGACATGAGCCCCGTCGCCGGGCCCGAGTTGGAGTTCTACGTCCTCGAGCGCGACGAGCACGCGCACACGGGGTGGAGGCAGTACGGCGAAGCCCCGGGCAACATCTACGTCGCCGGTCTCAAGGGAGATCCCGACAACGTGCTGCGTCGCTGGATGCGCTACCTGGACGGGAACGGTCTGAACGTGGTGGCGGGAAACCATGAGTTCTTCGGCGGCCAGTTCGAGATCAACCTGTTGCACTCCGAGGCCCTCGATGCCGCTGACCGCACCTTCCGCTTCAAGTCGGCGGTCAAGGAGCTGGCCCGTCTAGAGGGCAAGCACGCGACGTTCATGGCCAAGCCCTTCAACGACCAGGGCGGCTCCGGGTTCCACATCCACTTCTCTACCTCGACGGATGATGGCACACCGCTGTTCGACGACCCCCTTGGCGAGTACGGGTTGTCAACCACTGCGACGTCGGCCATCGCCGGGGTTCTCGCCCACGCCCCGGCGCTCGCGGCGATCAGCAATCCGACGATCAACTCCTACAAGCGCTTCGGCCCCGACACGATGGCCCCCTGGCTCATCGACTGGGGCCTCGACAACCGAAGCGCGATGATCCGCATCCCACCGGAGCGTGGGCGCGCATCCCGGTTGGAGCTGCGGCTTGGTGACGCCACAGCCAACCCCTACCTCGTCATCGGTGGACTGCTCGCCGCCGCTCTGCTTGGGATCGAGGAGAAGCTCGAGCCCCCGGACCCGCTCGAGGGCTACGGCTATGACCCGAAGAAGGCTCCGATGCTGCCCGGCGATCTCGCCATCGCCCTGGTGGCCCTGGAGGCCGACACGGACCTCGTCGAGATCCTTGGCCCCGCGTTCGTCAAGACCTTCCTCGACTACAAGCGCGATGAGCTGGAGCGCTTCTCGCACTATGTGACCGACTGGGAGTTCCGTGAGTATGCCTATCACCTCTGACGCGGTGCGGCGGCTGGACGATATCGATCTCGCGAACCACGACTTCTTCGTGGCCGAGGTTCCCCACTGGGCGTTCCGCACGCTCCGGGAACACGATCCGGTCCACTGGCAAGCCGAGCCGACCCCCAACCGCGGCTTCTGGGCGGTGACGCGGTTCCACGACATCCAGGAAGTCCTTCGGGACACGCAGAGCTTCTCGTCCGCCCGGGGTATCACCATCGAGGAGCAGACCCGCGAGGAGGTCGACGCGCGGCGCTCGATGATCGACATGGACCCGCCGGGGCACTCCCACCTACGGAGGCTCGTGAGCAAGCCGTTCACGCGGAGCGCGGTCGCTCGGTACGAGGGGTTCGTACGCGAGCAGGCCCGGACCGTGCTCGACCGGGCACTTCCGAGAGGCGAGTTCGACTTCGTGAGCGAGGTCTCCCGACAGCTTCCGATCCGGGTCCTCGCGCGGATCATGGGCGTCCCGGACGCCGACCTGCCGATGTGCATCGAACTCGGCGACGCGATGATCTCCCAGGCCGACCCCGAGTACTCCCACGCGGTGATCGACATGGAGGATACGAGCGAGTACCGACTCCTGCCGTTCCGGAGCCCGGCCGCCACGGAGTTGATGGCCTATGGGCATCGGCTCGCCGCCCAGCGCCGCAGAGAGCCTCGCGACGACCTGATCACGAACCTGGTTCAGGCGGAGGTCGACGAGGAGCACCTGTCCGAACAGGAGTTCGACAACTTCTTCTGCCTGCTCATCGTGGCCGGGAACGAGACGACGCGGCACGCGATCACCCACGGGATGCTCGCCCTGAAAGAACATCGGGGCCAGTGGGACCGTCTCAGGACGGATCCCGGCCTCGTGCCACTCGCGGTAGAGGAGATCCTCAGGTGGGGCTGCACGACGATGCACTTCCGGCGCACCGCCACCCGCGATCTGGAGATGCGAGGGGCCCGCATCCGGGAGGGCGACAAGGTCGTCGTGTGGTTCGTCTCCGGTAACTTCGACGAGGAGGTGTTCCCGGAGCCCGACCGGTTCGACGTCGGACGCGATCCCAACCCGCACATGACGTTCGGCAGCGGCGGCCCTCACGTGTGCATCGGCGCGCACCTCGCTCGCCTCGAGATCCGCGTGATGTTCGAGGAGTTGCTCCCGCGCCTGCGCAACCTCGAGGTCACCGGTCCGATCTCCCGGCTCCGGTCGAACTTCATCAACGGCATCAAGCACATGCCGGTCCGCGTCGACCTCGCACGTCGCGGAGCCTAGCCCGCCGGAGACTGAGCCTGCGAGACCGTCGGCGATCGCGGAGACGTCCTCGAGGCTGGCGTTCTTGATAAGGCCGTCACCGACGGCCAATGGCTTCGTCCGACTACTTGCGGAACGGCTACCGGTGAAGCTGGTCGAGCTCAGGCGCCCATCGGGTGCCAGACGGTCTTGAACTCCATCAGCGCCGTGATCTCGTAGGGGCTCTGGGCGTCTTCGGCGA
>CBRGMI010000006.1:0-27007 GCA_967797495.1 uncultured bacterium | reverse complement strand
TCGAGATCAACGTGCCGAGCACGCAGACCTCCCACATCCAGGAGGCGCACATCGCCGTGGGTCAGCTGATCGCGTTCCTGGTCGAGGACGAGCTCTTCCCCCGCTGACCGCCGCGACCGAGCGCCTCCGGACCGCGTGCTAGCCACCGGTGATCTCTGGTGGGTACCCCCGTGCCCTCGAGGCGTGCGCCGACGTACGGTGTCCGTGGGATGGACACGGTCATCGAGGTCGAGGGGCTCCGCAAGGAGTACCGGCGAGTCCGCGGCAGCCGGACCGTGGCGGTCGACGGCCTGGATCTGACCGTCCCGCGCGGCGGCGTGTTTGGCTTCCTCGGGCCGAACGGCGCCGGAAAGACCACGACGATCAGATGCCTCCTGGGTCTCGTCCGTCCGACCGGTGGACGGTGCCGCCTGCTCGGCGAGGAGCCCGGGGGGCTCCACAAGGTCATCGGTCGGGTCGGCTCGATCGTCGAGACCCCGGCGATGTACCCGCGCTTCTCGGCGAGGCGCAACCTCGAGCTGCTCGGACGGATCTCTGGCATCGGGCGCACGCGCGTCGGCGAGGTGCTCGAGGAGGTCGGGCTCGGCGAACGCGCGGACGATCAGGTCAAGACGTACTCGCTCGGCATGAAGCAGCGGCTCGGGATCGCGGGCGCCCTCCTCAAGGATCCCGAGGTCCTGATCCTCGACGAGCCGGCGAACGGGCTCGATCCGGCCGGGATCGTCGAGGTGCGCAAGCTGGTGCGGCGCCTCGGGCACGAGGGCAGGACCGTCTTCGTCTCGAGCCACATCCTGAACGAGGTCCAGCAGACCGCCGACCGCGTGGCGATCCTGGCCAAGGGTCGGCTGGTGGCGACCGGTCCGGTGCACCAGGTCCTCACCTCGGGGCGCGCCACGGGGCTGCTCGTGCGGCTGGACGACGTGCCCCAGGGTCTCCGGATCCTCGGCGAGGCCGGGATCGACGCACGTGCCGACGACGGCTTCATCCGGGTTGCACTCCCGCCGGCCGACGCGGCGCGCGTGACTCGAGCCCTCGCCGACCGAGGTCTGTACCTGACCGAGCTCCGCGCCGACGAGGCCGATCTCGAGACCGTCTTCCTCGAGCTCACAGGCGGCGCCTCCACGGAGAGCTCGCGATGAGCGGGCTGCTCGCCTCGGAGTTTGGCCGATTTCGGTCGCGCCGACTGGTCAAGGTGCTCGTCGCGCTCGAGGTGCTCGCGATCGTCGCGACCGGCGTGATCGTGTTCCTCACGCAGGAGTACGCGCTCGTGGGTCTGCCCGACGTGCTGATGGGCACGTCGCTGGTCCTGGTGTCCGTCGGATGGATACTCGGTGCCTCCGCGATCGGCGCCGATTGGCACGCGGGCCACGTCACGACGATCCTGACCTGGGAGCCACGACGCGGGCGTGTGCAGTTCGCGAAGATCGCGGCCGCGTTGACGGGCGTCTTCGTCCTCTCGCTCGTGATCCAGGCGCTCCTCGGGATCGCGCTCGCGGTGGCCTCGGCCGGCGCTGGGTCGACCACGGGTGCCGACGCGGCGTGGCTCGCCGAGTCCGCCGGCGTCGCGCTGCGCGTCGCGGCGCTGTCCTCGATCTTCGCCGGGTTCGGGTTCGGGCTGGCGTCGGCCGGACGCAATACGGCGGTCGCGCTGGGGGTCGGCTTCGGCTACCTCGTGGTCGTCGAGAACCTGGTGCGGGGTCTCCGGCCCCAGTGGACGCCCTGGCTCCTCCAGGACAACGCCGGCCTGTTCGTCGTGGGCTCGCCCATCGACTTCCCCCTGCTCGGACGGTCGACGATCGGGGCGGGCCTGTATCTCACTGCGGTGGGGGTCGCGCTGCTGCTCGCGGCCACCGGGCTGTTCCGCGCGCGCGACGTGCACTGAGACCTTGACCTCCGAACACCTGTTCGGGTAGCCTGCTCGTCCTCGCGCGGCCCCGCGGGAGGGCCGGTGCTCGCGGACGCGCTCCAGACCACGTTCGAGGACGCCGTCCCGCTGTCCGAGGTCGAGTTCGTGGTCGTCGACCTCGAGACCACCGGCGGGTCGCCAACCGACTCACGGATCACGGAGATCGGCGCGGTGAAGCTCCGCGGCGGCGAGCGCACCGGCGTGTTCGAGACCCTCGTGAACCCGGGCGCGCCGATCCCTCGCCAGATCACGCACCTGACCGGGATCGACGACCTGGTGGTGGCCGGCGCGCCCCCGATCGAGTGGGTGCTGCCGACGTTCGCCGAGTTCGCGCGCGGCTGCGTCTTCGTGGCCCACAACGCGCGGTTCGACTTCACGTTCCTCAACGTCGCCCTGGAACGCCTCGACTACGACGCGCTGCCGCCGCCGCCCGTCTGCACCGCCCGGCTCGCGCGACGCGTGGTGTGGCCGGACGTACCGAACGTGCGGCTCCACACGCTCGCGCAGTACTTCCGAACGGCGGTCCGACCGTCGCACCGGGCCCTGCCCGACGCCGAGGCCTGCTCCGAGGTTCTCCACGGCCTGCTCGAGCTCGGCGGGCGGCTCGGGATCGTCACGCTGGGGGACCTGCACGGCGCCGTCCGCGCCCGGGGGCGTCCGAACTTCGGGAAGATCCGGCTGGCCGACCACCTGCCGAACGCGCCCGGCGTCTACCTGTTCCGGGGTCGCGACGGCCGCGTGTTGTACGTCGGCAAGTCGGTCGACCTGCGTTCGCGCGTGAAGAGCTACTTCTACGGCGACGGCCGCAAGAAGGTCGAGGATCTCCTCGCCGAGACCGCGTCGGTCGACGGCGTCGCGTGTGGCTCCGAGCTCGAGTCCCTGGTCCTCGAGGCGCGACTGATCCGCGAGCACCAGCCCAAGTACAACCGTCGGGGCAAGACCTGGCGGAAGTACGCCTACCTGCGGATCGACGACGCCGAGGCCTACCCGCGGATCAAGGTCGTGCGCGAGACCAAGGGCGGCGGCGCGTTCCTCGGCCCGTTCCCCTCCTCGCACCTCGCGCGCCTGGCGAAGGAGGCGCTCGAGGACGTCTTCCCGATCCGCCGCTGCACGACGCCGATGCGCGCATCCACGCGGTTCGCGCCGTGCGCGCTCGCCGAGATGCATCGATGCCTGACTCCCTGCGACGGGCGCGTCGGCCCCGAGCGCTACGAGGAGCTCGTCCGCTCCCTGATCTCCTCCCTCTCCAGACCGGGCGGGCTCCTCGGAACGCTCGAGGCGCGCATGCGCGACCTCGCCGAGCAGGAACGGTTCGAGGAGGCCGCGCTCGCGCGCGACCGGCTCCGCGCGCTTGCCGAGTCCCTTGCCCGGGCTCGCGTCGACGGGTGGCTGCTCGGCGCCGGGCACCTGGTCCTTCGCGACGGGCAGGGGCACCGGTTCGACGTTCGGCGCGGCGCGCTGATCCGGACCGAACGCGACGAGCCGCTCGGCTCACCGTGCCCGCGCGACCGGGCGGACGAGCTGTCGGTGCTCCGGTCCTGGATGTCACGACACGACGTCCGGATCGAGGCGGTCGACGTCCCGATCGCCGAACCGGTCGACGGAGGCGCCGACCTGGACCGGATCTTGCGCACGCTCCGCGGCGCGACGGGCGAGGACGGCGGTGGGCTACGCTCGCTTCGCGATGACCGGCGGGCCCGAGCTGCTCCTGTGCGAGACGGATGAGGCATACGAGATCCTGCTTCGCTGCATCGGCGACCTGAACGACGAGGAGTACGACTGGGAGCCCGGCCCGGACGCATGGCGCGTGTTCCGAGGCGAGGACGGGCGGTGGACGCACGACTACGCCGAACCCGATCCGGAACCCTCGCCGTTCACGACGATCGGCTGGCGCCTCGCGCACGTGGCGACGTGCAAGGTCATGTACCACGAGTGGGCGTTCGGCCAGCAGCGGCTGACCTGGCTCACCATCGAGACGCCGCACAACGTCGAGGGCGCGCTCGCGATGCTGCGGGAGGGACACCAGCTGCTGCGCGCCGACCTGGCAGCCCTCGACGAGCCCGGCCTGAACGCCGAGGTGCTGACGAACTGGGGCGAGCGCTGGCCCGCCTGGCGGATCTTCTGGACGATGATCCACCACGACCTCCAGCACGGGGGAGAGATCGGCGCCCTCCGCGACTACCTGCGAACCTCGCCCGGGACTCGATGACCGGGCGGATCCTCGCCCGCGGCTAGACTTGGCGCGTGGAGACCGCGGTCATCCTGGAGGGCGCCCGGACGCCGATCGGCCGGTTCCTCGGCGCTTTCTCCGAGCTGCCCGCCGTCGACCTCGGCGCGCTCGCCGCCCGGGAGGCGATGCGGCGCTCGGGCGTCGAACCCGACCAGATCGACCAGACGATCCTGGGTCACGCGCGCCAGGCGGGCAACGGCCCGAACACCGGCCGCCAGGTGAGCGTCCGCGCCGGGGTTCCGGTGGAGGTCTCCGCGTACAACGTGAACATCGCGTGCGGCTCTGGGATGAAGGCCGTGCAGCTGGGGGCGCAGCAGATCGCGCTCGGCGACTCGGAGGTCGTGTTGGCCGGGGGCATGGAGAACATGACCCGGGTCCCCTTCCTGCTCGACAGGATGCGCACCGGCTACAGGATGGGCGACGCCAAGGTGTACGACGCGATGTATCGCGACGGGCTGCTCGATCCGTTGTGCGGGCTCATCATGGGCGAGACGGCGGAGAACCTCGTCGACCGCTACGGCCTGTCGCGGGCCGAGCAGGACGAGTTCGCGCTCGAGTCGCAGCAGAAGGCCGCCGCGGGCGCGCGGGCGCGCGGCGCGGAGATGTTCGCGGTCGATGCCCCGGCCGGCCAAGGAACGGGGAAGGGCAGCGTGAACGTGACCGAGGACGAGCATCCACGACCGGACACGACGCTCGAGCGGCTCGCGGAGCTGGAGCCCGTGTTCCGCGAGGGTGGCAGCGTCACCGCCGGCAACTCGAGCGGGATCACGGACGGAGCCGCCGCGATGGTGCTGATGTCCGCGTCACGCGCCCAGGCCGAGGGGCGCCGGCCGCTGGCGCGCATCGTCGGGATGGCGTGGGCCGGCGTGCCGCCGGAGATCATGGGCATCGGCCCCGTGCCGGCGACCAAGAAGGTGCTCGAGAAGACCGGGCTCTCGCTCGCCGACATCGACCTGATCGAGATCAACGAGGCGTTCGCGGCGCAGGTGCTCGCGTGCGAGCGCGAGCTGAAGTTCGACCGCGACCGACTGAACGTGCACGGCGGCGGGATCTCGCTCGGCCATCCGATCGGGATGTCGGGAGCCCGGATCGTCCTCTCGCTCGCCTATGCGATGCGCTCGCGCGGGGCCGCGCTGGGGTTGGCCACCCTCTGCATCTCCGGCGGCCAGGGCCTCGCCGTCGTCTTGGAGCTGGCGTGAGTCCACCCTCGGGGCAGGCGGTGACCCGTTGAGCGTGCACGCGGTCGTCCTGATCGAGTGCGAGATCGACGAGATCCCCGAGGCCGCGCAGGCGATCGCCGACCTGGAGGGCGTCTCGGAGGTCTACTCCGTGGCCGGCGAGTTCGACCTGGTCGCGATCGTGCGCGTCGCGAACCACGACGATCTGGCGTCCGTGATCCCCGGCGGGATCTCGAAGGTCGAGGGCGTCGCGAGGACCGAGACGCTCATCGCGTTCCAGGTGTACTCGAAGCACGACCTGGAGCGCCTGTTCTCGATCGGGTTCGACGAGACCCCGTCGTAGCTCACGCCGCCCTAGCTACTCCGGGGGCAGGTCGATCGCGACCGGTCGAGCGGTCCTGGCCCACTCCGACAGGTCGTCGGCGTCCTGAGGCCCGTACTTGTTCATGAGCAACCGCCGGGCCAAGGCATCCTCCTCCGCATCGTCCACGAGCCGTCCGCGACAGATCAGGTCCCGGTCGCCGAGCCGCAGGCCCACGGTGGGATCGGCGCGGAGGTTCTTCACCCAGTCGCTCTCCTCGGTGCCGCCGGCGAGCAGGTACACGACGTCGCCCTGGAGCGCGAACCAGATCTCGACCGTGTGGGGGCTCCCCGAACGCCGTCCCTTGGTGGTGACGTAGCAGAAGTCGAGCGCCGCGAGGGTCTCCGGATCCACCTACGAGACGGCCCACACGATCAGGGCGACGATCACCACGACCCCGACCACGAAGAAGATCAGATCGCCGCGCTTGAGCCTGCCGGGCTGCATCGCGTTGAAGCCCACGTCACGCCCCCTCGGCGAGCCGGTAGATCTCGCGGAACCGCGCCTCCGACAGCCACGCGGTGTGTTGGCGGACGGTGGACGCGAACGTCCGGGCCTCGGTCTCGTCGCGGCAGGCTCGCACCGCGACCTCGCGTCCCCCCGGGTCGAGGATCGCCACACTCCATTCGATCCCTTGGCCGATCCCTTGGCCCATCCCTGAGCCGTCCTGGCCGTCGCGGACCTCGACCGAGAAGCGGTTCCGGGTCTCGACCTCCGGCGCCGAGGTCACGACCTCACCCGCCTCCGTGGGACCGTTCGAGCCGCTCGAGGTGGCCACGGATCTCCCCGAGCACCGACTCGATGTCGAGGACGAAGTCAGGCTCGATATCGGCCAGCTTCTCGAGCGCGTTCTCAAGCGTGTTCCCCGCGCTCTCGGCATCGGCGAGCGAATCCACCAGCACGATCGAGTAGTCGGCCTGGAACGGCTTGCCGTCCCACGGGCAGTGACCCCCGTTCAGGATCACCTGCTCCGCGAGGAACTCTCGGCCGCACCGCCGGCACGTCCCCTTGATCTTCACGCGATCTCCCTTTGCCCTCGTGGCTGCTCGTCTGGATGCTCCGGTGGCTGTCCCGCTGGCGGTGCCGCGGGCCGAGCCCGGTGCGCCTGGATCAGCTCGACGAGCCGGTCCGCCAGCTCGAACGGGTCGATCGGGCGAACGAGCCATGCGTCCGCCCCCGACCAACGGGCGAGCCACGCGTCGTGCTTGCGCTCGAGCACGATCACGATCGGCCCACCGTACGGCTCGACCGCGCCGCGCAGGTCGCGCGCGAGCGAGAACGCTCCCGCCCTCGAGGCGATCTCGTCGGCGACGACCGCGTCTGGGCGCTCGCGCAGCCCGATCCGTGCGCCCTGTTCGCCGTCCTGCGCCTCCAGGAACGACACGGACTCGCCGAGGCGACGTTCGATGCTCCCGACCGAGATCCGCAGCAGGTCTCGTGCCTCGGCGTCGGGCGACACGAGCAGGACCTTCACGCGGCGCATCCTATCAACCGCTGCTGCGCCGTTGAGCCCGCCACCGCGCACCGCTATCGTCGGTCGGGTCGGTTCGGACGCGAGGGAGGCGGTCGTGGAGAGCACGGGCAAGGCGGCGGTGGCGGAGTTCGTGGCGACGTTCGCGTTGATCTTCATCGGCGCGGGCGCCGTGATCGCGGTGAGCCTCGGACTCGACCTGACCGGCGTGGCGCTCGCGCACGGTCTCGTGCTCGCGATCATGGTCTCGATCACGGCGCACATCTCGGGCGGCCTGGTGAACCCCGCCGTCACGATCGGCCTGTGGGTGGCGGGCAAGATCCCCTCCCGGCGCGCCGTGATCCTGATCGGCGCGCAGCTCCTCGGCGCCGTGGCGGGAGCGCTCCTGCTCAAGTACCTGGTCCCCACGGCCCTGTACGACGCCGGCAACGGCGGCACGCCGGCGCTCGCTGAGGGCATCGCCGCCGGCAAGGGCATCGTGATCGAAGCCACCACCACGTTCCTCCTCGTGTTCGCGGTCTTCGGCACGGCGGTCGATCCCCGCGGGCCCTGGTCGAAGACGGCGGGGCTCACGATCGGGCTCGTGATCGCGTTCGACATCATGGCGTTCGGCCCCTACACAGGAGCCGCGATGAACCCGGCGAGATGGTTCGGACCCGCCCTCATCTTCGGCGACTGGGCGAACTGGTACGTCTGGATCATCGGTCCAGTCGCCGGCGGCATCATCGCGGCGGTCCTGTACGCCACGGTGTTCCTGAAGGACCAGGAGCCAGCCACACCCTGACGCACCCCCTCGACGGGGCCCCGTATCATGGGCACGTTCCCCATGGTGACCACGAGCACCTACCTCGATCACGCGTCCGCGACCCCGCTGGACGACCGGGCGCGGGTCGCGTTAGTAGCCGCGCTCGACGAGTTCGCCGACCCGCTGCGCGTGCACGGGGACGGGCTGGCGGCGAAACGACTGCTCGACGACTCGCGTGCGACGGTCGCCGGCGCGCTCGGAGCCCAGCCCGATGAGATCGTCTTCACGAGCGGGGGCACCGAATCGGTGGCGCTCGCGATCTGGGGCGGCGTCCGACCGGTCCGCGAGCTCGGCACCAGGATCGTGACCACGACGGTCGAACACCCCGCGGTGGGTGGCGTGCTCCAGACGCTCGAGACCGACGGGTTCGAGTCCGTGCTCGTCGAGGTAGACGGCAACGGCTCGGTCGACCTCGACGCGTTCGCCGCGGAGATCCGCCGCCCGGGCACGCTCCTTGCGTCCGTGCACCACGCGAACCACGAGGTGGGAACGATCCAGCCGATCGCGGAGTGTGCCCGGCTGTGCCGCGAGGCGGGCGTGCTGTTCCACACGGACGCCTGCCAGACCGTGGGCCACCTGCCGGTCGACGCGGTGGCCCTCGAGGTCGACCTGCTGTCGGTCTCGGGACACAAGTTCGGGGGACCGCCGGGGATCGGGGCGCTCTACGTCCGCCGGGGCGTTCCGATCGCCGCGTACCCCTGCGGGGACGACCGAGAGCGGAGGCGCCGCTCGGGCGTGGAGAACGTCCCGGGCGTCGCGGCGATGGCCGCGGCCCTCGAGACTCGTCTCGAGCGGATGAACGACGAGGCGGCGCGGGACTGGGCGCTCACCGACACGATCCGCGCCGGCATCGCCGAGCGCGTCGAGGGCGCGAGGGTCCACGGCCACGCCACCCAGCGCGTCCCGCACCTCGTGTGCTTCTCGGTCCCGGACCTGGACGCCGAGATCATGAGCATGGCGCTCGACGATCGAGGCTTCCGGATCGCCGCGGGCTCCAACTGCTCGGGCGCGGCCGGCGAGGCGTCCTCGGTCCTGGAGCACATGGGCGTCGCCTCGACGGCGAGCTTTCGGATCGGCGTCGGGCCGGGCACCACGCAGGACGATGCGGAGCGACTGCTCGCGACGCTGCCGAGCCTCGTGTCCGAGCTGCGCGAGGTGCGCTCGGCGGCCGACGCCGCGATGGCGCGGTTCCGCTCGTCCGGAGAGCGCTGACCGAACGGTCTCCGCGTCCTGCTAGGACACGGTCCAGGTGTCGCCCGAGTGCAGCAGCTTGTCCACGCTGCCGGGCCCGAGGCGCTCGACCGCCTGCTCGATCTGCGCGGTCATGGCCTCGCCGTAGACGGGACGCTCAACCTCGCGGAACACGCCGATGCAGGTGGGCTCGTTCGGCCCTCGCGACAGGTGGGCCAGCGCGAACGCGAGCGATGGCCTGCCCTTCGCGTCGTGGGCCACGATCGCCTCCGGCGGCGTGCCGGCCGTCTCGGTGATCACGAGTCGCCCGTTCTCCCCCACCGAGACGCACCGGTTGCCCTCGTCGAACACGATCGGCTCGCCGTCCTCGAGGCGGATCTGGTTGTGCGTCCCCTGTTGCTTCTCGCGAAGCAGGTCGAACGCACCGTCGTTGAAGACGTTGCAGTTCTGGTAGATCTCGACGAACGCACTCCCCCGATGGACCGCCGCCTTCCGCAGGACCTGGGTGAGGTGCTGTCGATCGTTGTCGAGCGTCCGCGCCACGAAGGTCGCCTCCGCCCCGAGCGCCAAAGCGATCGGGTTGAACGGGTGGTCGACCGACCCGAACGGCGTCGACTTCGTGACCTTGCCCTCCTCCGAGGTCGGCGAGTACTGGCCCTTGGTCAGCCCGTAGATCTGGTTGTTGAACAGGAGGATCTTCAGGTTCACGTTGCGGCGCAGGGCGTGGATCAGGTGGTTGCCGCCGATCGACAGCCCGTCGCCGTCCCCCGTGATCACCCACACCGACAGGTCCGGCCTCGCCGTGGCGATCCCGGTGGCCAGCGCGGGCGCGCGTCCGTGGATGCCGTGCACGCCGTAGGTGTCCATGTAGTACGTGAACCGACCCGAGCAGCCGATCCCCGAGACGAACACGGTCCGATCCGGTTCGATCCCGAGCTCGGGCATGAACCCCTGCACCGTCGACAGGATCGCGTAGTCCCCGCAGCCCGGGCACCAGCGCACCTCCTGGTCGCTGGTGAAGTCCTTCTTCGTCAGCGTCCCGACCGCGCCGTCTCCGTTGCCGTTCACGGGACCGTTCGCCGTGCTGTTGCCGCTGTCGCTCATCCGTCCATCACCTTGGCCCCGTCCATCACCGTGTCTCGTCCACCGACCACCCGCAGGATCTCGTCCTCCAGCTCCTCCGCGAAGATCGGCTGGCCCTGCACCTTCGAGAAGGTCTTCGCGTCGACCAGGTGCTCCGAGCGGATCAGCATCGCGAGCTGCCCCGAGTTGACCTCCGGGATCAGCACCTTCGCGTATCGCTTCACGACCTCGCCGGTGTTGGCCGGCATCGGGTTCAGGTGGACCAGGTGCGCCGTCGCCACCTTCTTGCCGCGTTCGCGAACACGCCTCGCGGCCGCGAGGATCGTCCCGTAGGTCGATCCCCAGCCGAGCACCAGCAGCTCGGCGTCCCCGTCGGGATCGTCGACCTCGAGCGGCGGGATGTCGTCGACGATCTTCGCGACCTTCGCCGCCCTCAGCTGCGTCATGCGCTCGTGGTTCTCGGCCTCGTAGCTGATGTCGCCGGTCCCGTCCTCCTTCTCAAGCCCCCCGATCCGATGTCGCAGGCCCGGCGTCCCGGGGATCGCCCACGGGCGGGCGAGCTTCTCGTCGCGCAGGTAGGGCAGGAACTCCTGTCCGGCGTTCGGACCGGTCGCGAACGCCGGGTCGATCGTCGGGAGGCTCTCGACATCCGGGAGCCTCCACGGCTCGGAGGAGTTCGCGAGGAACGTGTCCGACAGCAAGATGACGGGCGTCCGGTACGTGATCGCGATCCGCGCGGCCTCGATCGCCGCGTCGAAGCAGTGCGACGAGGAACGCGCCGCCACGATCGGCATCGGCGACTCCCCGTGGCGGCCGAACAGCGCGAGCAGGAGGTCCGCCTGCTCGGTCTTGGTCGGCATCCCGGTCGACGGCCCCGCGCGCTGGACGTCGACGATCACCATCGGCAGCTCGAGCATCACGGCCAGCCCGAGCGTCTCGGCCTTCAGGTCCATGCCGGGTCCGCTCGTCCCGGTCACGCCGAGGTCCCCGGCGAACGCCGCGCCGAGCGCCACGTTGGCGGCCGCGATCTCGTCCTCGGCCTGCAGGGTCATCACGCTGAAGTTCTTGAGCCGCGAGAGCTCGTGGAGCAGCTCGGAGGCGGGCGTGATCGGGTAGCTCGCGTAGAACAGCTGCAGACCGCTCCGCTCGGCCGCCGCGACGAGTCCCCACGCGAGTGCCTGCGCGCCCGACACGTTGCGGTAGACGCCCGGCTCGGCCGGGGCCGGCTTGACCTCGTACGAGGTCGCGAACAGCTCCGTGGTCTCGCCGAAGTTGTAGCCCGCCTTGAAGGCGGCCGCGTTGGCGTCGTACAGCTGTGGCTTGTCGCCGAACTTCTTGTGCAGCCAGTTGAGGGTGACGTCGGTCGGGCGCCCGTACATCCATGAAACGAGCCCCAGCGCGAACATGTTCTTGGAGCGCTCGGCCTCCTTGCGCGTGAGCCCGAGCTCCTCGACGGCACGAACGGTGATCGAGGTCATCGGGACCCGGTAGATCTGGTAGGCGTCGAGGAGGCCGTCGGTGAGCGGATCGGAGTCGTACCCGGCCTTCTGCAGGTTCCGCGGGGTGAAGGCGTCCTCGTTCACGATGATCGTGCCGCCCTTCTCGACCGAGCCGAGCTCGGCCTTCAGGGCCGCCGGGTTCATCGCGACGAGAACGTTGGGGTGGTCGCCGGGGGTCAAGATATCGGTCGAGGCGAACTGGATCTGGAACGCCGAGACGCCATGCACGGTGCCGGCGGGGGCCCGGATCTCGGCAGGGAAGTCCGGCATCGTCGCGAGGTCGTTGCCCAGGACCGCCGTGGCATTGGTGAACCGGTCCCCCGTCAGCTGCATCCCGTCGCCGGAATCGCCGGCGAACCGGATCACGACGCGCTGCTTCTCCTCGACCTGCTTGGTCATCGTCGCCGGGCGTGGCCCGGCCGCCTCCTCCGGATCGTGAGGATCGCTTGCACTCCTAGCGTACCGCGCACTCGCCGACCGGACAGGTCCACCCGGTAGATTGAGGCGGACGCGTGCGAGGCCGACGGCCGAGCACACGCGGAGGACGAGCACATGCGAAGGAACCGGCTGGGTTCGAGGGGTCCTGAACTGTCCGCGATCGGGTTCGGCGCCTGGGAGGCCGGGGGCGGATCAGAATGGGGCCGCTCGCCCCCCGAAGCGCAGGTGCTCGAGGCGATCCGGGCGGTGTTCGAGACCGGGATCGACTGGATCGACACGGCCGAGGTCTACGGCCGGGGCCGGTCGGAGGAGCTGGTGGCGCGAGCCATCGCCGGTCGGCGGGACGAGGTCCTGATCGCCACCAAGGTCGCTCCGCGGCCGACCGGTTCGGGGTTCCGGGCCGCCCAGGTGCGTTCGGCGTGCGAGGGGAGCCTCCGGCGGCTGGGCACCGACCACATCGATCTGTTCCAGCTCCACTGGCCCGACGAAGGCGGCGTCCCCGTCGAGGAGACCTGGGCCGCGATGGCCGCGTTGCTGGACGACGGCCTCGTCCGATCCATCGGCGTGTCGAACTTCGACCGTGAGCTGATCGAACGATGCGAGGCGACCCGGCATGTCGACTCGCTCCAACAGGAGTTCTCGATCCTCAGGCTCGAGGACCGCGACCTGATCGCCTGGTGCGGCGAGCAGGGCACGGGCGTGCTGTCCTACGGCCCGCTCGCCTACGGGCTCCTCACGGGCGCGATCACGACCGAGACGCGGTTCGACGAGGACGACTTCCGCGCAGGCGAGGAGGAGGGGGGCTCGCTGTTCGCCCGGGGTAACCGGCAGCGCAATCTCGCCGTCGTGGACGGTTTGCGACCGGTCGCGGGGCGGCTCGGGATCACGCTCGCCCAGCTCGCGCTCGCGTGGAACGTGGCGCAACCGGGGGTGACCGGGGCGATCGCGGGGAGCCGCAACCCCGATCACGTACGTTCGAACGCCGCGGCGGGCGAGGTCCAGCTGGACGAGGCGACCCTTTCCGAGCTCGAGGCGGTACTCTCGCGGACGGCTCCCGGATAGGAAGGGGTTTTCATCGGCATGGCGTACCGACGGATCGTTGTGGCGACCGACGGATCTGACTCGGCGGAGACGGCCGAGACGATCGCCTCGACCCTGGCGTCGATCGGCGGGGCCAAGCTCACGATCGCCCACGCCTACGCCAACCCCGACCGGGCGAGCGAGGCCGTCGCCCGGGCGAAGGAGATCGCCGACCGCGAGGGGGCCCATCACGAGCTCGCACTGTCCGCCGAAGCGCCGGCCGACGCGATCCTCATGACCGCGGACGAGAAGGATGCGGAGCTCATCGTGATCGGGAGCGTCGGGTTCTCGACGTCCGATCAGCTGTTCGGCAGCGTGTCGCGGCGGGTCGTGACGCACGCGCCGTGCGACGTGCTTCTCACGCGGGCGCGCACGATCGGCGAACACGAGAAGCCGGCACCGCCGTATCGGCGGATACTGATCGCCACCGACGGCTCCTCCACGGCCGACCGCGCCGCGAGAAAGGGCTACGTGCTGGCGAAGGCCCTCAAGGCATCGGTCACGCTGTTGTTCGTCGGCCATCCGAAGACCGGCGAGCTCGTGCTGCAGGACACCGTCGCGACGATCGGCTCAGAGAGCGGCGTCACCTCGGCGATCGAGATCCGCTCGGGCGACCCCTCCGACGAGATCGTCGACGCGGCGGCCACCGAGGGGTTCGACCTGGTGGTGATCGGCAACCGCGGTATGACCGGGGCCAAGGCCGCCATGCTGGGCTCGGTGCCGAGGGACGTCGCCGAGTCCGCGCCGTGCGACGTGCTGGTCGCGCGGACCGTGGCACAGAACCTGGACGAGATCGGGCCGGACGAGGGAGGGATCGTGAAGATGGCCGACCACAAGGTCGCCATCTACCGGGACAAGAAGGGGAACCTCACGATCCTGTCAGCCACGTGCACGCACCAGGGCTGCACGGTCAAGTGGGATGCGTCGGAGCACGGCTGGCTCTGCCCCTGTCACGGGTCCCGGTACTCGGCCACCGGTCAGGTCGTGGCCGGGCCGGCGGAGCGGCCGCTCGCGCCGACGGACCTCTAGGCAGTCGTCAGAGGACGACGAACGGCTTGAAGATCATCAGCCAGGCGATGACCGCGAGCACCGCGATGCCAAACACGGTGTTCCACAGGCCGATCGGCGACCGGAGGATCTGGTCGAGCTCCTCGTCGCTGCGGCGCGGCACGCCGGACGGCCGAACCTCGATCGCCTCCTTCACCCGCTCGTAGTACGGCCGGGCGACGGCCGACATCTCGGCGATCGCCACGACCAGCAGTCCGACCGAGATCCAGAACCAGCCGTCGTTCCACCAGTCGCCCTGGATCCCGGCGATCACGCCGAACACGATCAGCCACAGCAGCGCTACGTACATACCCCTGAGGGACGAGCCCGACAGTTGCGTCATGGTGGCGATACGCCCACGGTCCCGCTCCCTGCGAAGCTGGAGCGCAACCGTCATCGACACGCCGTGGAACATCACGAACGCGATCACGCCGGCGACGTGCAAGAACTTCCACCAGGTATACGCGGTGAACGCCAGCATCACGCGGTGACGGTCTTCTCGGCCTCGCGGAGCCGGCGGGCCACCACAACCAGGATCTTGCCGGCCACGTGGGGCTCCTCCCGGACGATCTTGTCGAACGAGGCCTTGAAGAGCCGGATCGCGACGACGGGAGTCTCGGCGATCACCGAGGCGGTCCTGGGTCCGCCGTCGAGCAGTGAGATCTCGCCGAAGAACTCCCCCGGTCCGGCGCGCGCGATGGTGCGGTCGCCCCGCACGACCCGCACCTCTCCCTCGACGATCACGAAGAACGAGCCGCCCGGCTGATCCGCCTCGACGATGGTCTCGCCCCGTCGGAACGAGATCTCGTCGGCGCGCTCGGCGATCTGCTTGAGGTGCCTTCGCGACAGCCCCTCGAACAACGGGACCAGGGCGAGCAGGTCGGCCCCCCGCCTCCCGAGCGGCCGGTCCGGTCGGCGTCGCCCCGAGGGCGCGGACTCGCCGATCCCGCCGGTCGCGATCGCCCCGGGAACGGCGCGCGTGAGCAGTTCGAACGCGTCCTTGCCCAACGCCGCTTCCTCCACCGGCTCGACGAACCCGGACCCGGCAGCGTACCCCAGGTGGTGGCCTGGACGGAACGAGGACCTCGCGTGCTGGTCACGCCGGGGCGCCGACGTTAGCGTTGACCCATGCGGGAACGACTCGAGGCCCTGCTGGCCGAACGGATCCTCGTGCTGGACGGCGCCTATGGAACCGCGATCCAGGCCCGGTCCCTCGCCGACGGCGACTACCGTGGCGAGCACTTCCGGGATCACCCGCGCGACGTCGCCGGCGACCCCGACCTCCTGAACCTCACGCGCCCCGACGTCGTGGAGGACATCCATCGCTCCTACCTCGCGGCCGGCGCGGACATCGTCACGACCAACACGTTCACCGCCACGGCGATCGCTCAGGCGGACTACGGCCTCGAGGAGACGGTCTACGACCTCAACCTGGCCGGCGCCCGGATCGCCCGTCGCGCGGCCGACGCGTTCGGCCCCGATCGGTTCGTCGCCGGGTCCGTCGGTCCCACGAATCAGACGCTTTCGCTGTCTCCTCGCGTGAACGAGCCGGCGTACCGGACGGTCTCGTTCGACCGGATGGCCGAGGCCTACGCCGAGCAGATCCGTGGGCTCGTCGAGGGCGGCATCGACCTGCTCTTGATCGAGACGATCTTCGACACGCTGAACGCGAAGGCGGCGATCGCTGCGGCGAGCGACGTGGCACCCGGCGTGCCGCTCATGATCTCGGTCACGATCACCGACCGGAGCGGCCGGACGCTCTCGGGCCAGACCGTGGACGCGTTCTGGCTCTCGATCGCCCACGCGGAACCCCTCACCGTCGGCGTGAACTGCGCGCTCGGGGCGGCCGAGATGCGCCCGTACCTCGAGACCCTCGCGCGGATCGCGCCCGTCTACACCACCTGCCACCCGAACGCCGGCCTGCCGAACGCGTTCGGCGGCTACGACGAGCGGCCCGAGACCACCTCGAAGTACCTGCGCGAGTTCGCCGAGAGCGGCCTCGCGAACATCCTCGGCGGGTGCTGCGGGACCACCGACGAGCACGTCAGGGCGATCGCCGCCGCCGTGGACGGCCTCTCGCCGCGCAGGGTCCCGGCGCAGCGCACCGCCACCTCGTTCAGCGGGCTGGAACCCTTCTCGATCACGCCGGAGACGGGGTTCGTGATGATCGGTGAGCGGCAGAACGTCACCGGCTCGGCTCGATTCCGCCGGCTGATCGAGGCTGGCGACTACCAGGCCGCGGTCGAGATCGCCGCCGACCAGGTCCGAAGCGGCGCGAACATGCTGGACGTGAACATGGACGCCGACCTGCTCGACGGCGTGAAGGCCATGACGACGTTCCTCAACCTGATCGCGACCGAGCCCGAGATCGCGCGCGTCCCGGTGATGGTCGACTCCTCGAAGTGGGACGTGCTCGAGGCCGGCCTGAAGTGCCTCCAGGGCAAGGGCATCGTGAACTCGATCAGCCTGAAGGAGGGCGAGGAGGAGTTCCTCGAGAAGGCACGCCGCGTCAAGCGCTACGGGGCCGCCGTCGTCGTGATGGCGTTCGACGAGCAGGGACAGGCCGACACCGTCGAACGCAAGCTCCAGATCCTCGAGCGTTCGGTCGGGCTGCTGATCGACCGGGCCGGGTACGTGCCCGAGGACATCGTCGTCGACCCCTGCATCCTCGCGATCGCGACCGGGATCGAGGAGCACAACGCGTACGGCGTGGCGTTCATCGAGGCCACCCGTCGGCTCAAGGAGCGCCTGCCCGGGGTCAAGGTCTCGGGCGGCGTCTCGAACCTGTCCTTCAGCTTCCGCGGCAACGACGCCGTCCGCGAGGCGATCCACTCCGCCTTCCTGTACCACGCGATCGCCGCGGGTCTCGACATGGCGATCGTGAACGCGGGCCAGATCGCGCTCTACGAGGACATCCCCGCCGACCTGCTCGAGCACGTCGAGGACATCATCTTCGACCGGCGGCCCGACGCGACCGAGCGAATGGTCTCGTTCGCCGAGACCGTCAGGGGCGGCGCGATGAAGAAGGAGCTCGACCTCTCGTGGCGCGAGACGACCGTCGAGGAGCGCCTCAAGCACGCACTCGTCCACGGGATCGACGAGTTCATCGAGGAGGACACGGAGGAGGCGCGGCGGGCCCACGAACGGCCGCTCGACGTGATCGAGGGGCCGCTGATGGCCGGGATGCAGGTCGTCGGCGACCTGTTCGGCGCGGGCAAGATGTTCCTGCCGCAGGTCGTCAAGAGCGCGCGGGCGATGAAGCGCGCCGTCGCGTACCTCGAGCCCTTCATGGAGCAGGAGAAGCTCCGGGCCGGCCCCGAGGGGGTTCGCGCCCAGGGCAAGGTGATCCTGTGCACGGTCAAGGGCGACGTGCACGACATCGGCAAGAACATCGTGGGCGTCGTGCTGGGGTGCAACAACTACGAGGTGATCGATCTCGGCGTGATGGTTCCGCCCGACGTCCTGCTGGATACCGCCGCCGCCGAGGGCTGCGACATCGTCGGCTGCTCGGGGCTCATCACCCCGTCGCTCGGCGAGATGGAGGGCGTCGCCAAGGAGATGGAGCGGCGCGGGCTCGACCTGCCGCTGCTGATCGGCGGCGCCACCACCTCCCGCCAGCACACCGCCGTTCGGATCGCCCCCGAGTATGGCCAGCCCGTGGTCCACGTCGTCGACGCGTCCCGCGTCGTAGGCGTCGTCTCGGATCTCCTCGACCCCGATCGGCGTTCGAAGCTCGACCACGTCAACCGCGAGGACCAGGAGCGCCTCCGTCTGCTCCACGCGGAGCGCGAGGCCCAGCCGCTGCTGCCGTACCGGATCGCGACCGAGCGCCGAACGCCGATCGTCTGGCGCCAGCAGGACCTGCCCGAGCCGGCCTTCACCGGCGCCCGCGTGGTCGAGCCCGACCTGGCCGAGCTCCGCCCCTACATCGACTGGACCTTCTTCTTCGGCGCGTGGGAGCTGAAGGGCCGTTACCCGCAGATCCTGGACCACCCGCGGCACGGCGAGGCCGCCCGGGAGCTGTTCGAGGCCGCGAAAGAGCTCCTCGACAGGATCGTGGCCGACCGTTCGCTCGCGGCGCGAGGCGTGTACGGGTTCTGGCCTGCGTCGGCCGAGGGTGACGACGTGGTGCTCTCGGGCGGCTCCCGGTTCCCGATGCTCCGGCAGCAGGCCGACCACGGCGACGACCGGCCCAGCAGATCGCTCGCCGACTACGTCGCTCCCGCCGAGACGGGACTCGTGGACCACATCGGGGCCTTCGCCGTTACCGCGGGCCTCGGGGCCGACGAGCTCGCGGCACGGTTCGAGAGCGACCTCGACGACTACCAGGCGATCATGGTCAAGGCGCTCGCCGACCGCCTGGCGGAGGCGTTCGCCGAGTGGCTGCACGAGCGCGCCCGGCGCGAGTGGTACGAGTCGGGGCCGGCGATGAGCGGCGACGACCTGCTCGCCGAGCGCTACCGCGGGATCCGGCCCGCGTTCGGCTACCCGGCCTGCCCCGACCACACGCGCAAGGCGACGCTGTTCGAGCTGCTGGATGCCTCGAGCGCCGGCATCGACCTGACCGAGCACTTCGCGATGACCCCCGCGGCAAGCGTCTCGGGCCTGTACTTCGCTCACCCGGCGGCGCGGTACTTCAACGTGGGGCGTCTGGGTCGCGATCAGGTCGAGGAGTACGCGGCCCGGTGCGGGATGGACCGGCGCGAGGCGGAGACCTGGCTGCGCCCGAACCTCGCCTACGAACCCTCCTGAACATTCAAGGCGCTACCGATCAGGCCCGATACGACTGCTACCGTGAGCGAGCCCGTGGGTACGTTCTGGCACTCTTTCGCCGACATGGCCGCCGTCGAGTCCGGCGGCGAGCTCGTCATCGACCGCGGCGAGGACGCGCACGTCTGGGACGAGCACGGACGTCGCTACCTCGATGCGACCGCCGCGCTGTGGTACTGCAACGTCGGCTACGGGCGCGAGGAGATCGCCGACGCGGCGCACCGGCAGATGGTGCGCCTGTCGGCGTACTCGACCTTCGGCGACCAGTCGAACCGGCCCGCGATCGAGCTCGCCGAGCGCGTCGGCCTACTCGCGCCGGTCCCCGACTCGAAGGTCTTCCTGACGAGCGGCGGGTCGGACTCGATCGAGACGGCGACGAAGATGGCCCGCCGGTACTGGCAGCTCCGCGGCGAGACCGAGCGCACGCTCCTGGTCACCCGCCAGCACGCCTACCACGGGATGCACGTCGCCGGGACGAGCCTCGCCGGCATCGAGGCGAACGCGGCAGGACACGGTCCGCTGGTCGGCGACGTGGTGAAGATCGCCTGGGACTCCCCTGCGGCGCTCCGCGAAGCGATCGCGGCCGCCGGTCCCGAGCGGGTGGCCGCGTTCTTCTGCGAACCGGTGATCGGCGCCGGGGGCGTGTTCGCGCCGCCGGAGGGGTACCTGGCCGAGGTCCGCGCGATCTGCCGCGAGACCGGCGTGCTCTTCGTCGCGGACGAGGTCATCACCGGGTTCGGGCGCGTCGGTGACTGGTTCGCGAGTACGCGATGGGACCTCGAGCCCGACATCCTGACGTGTGCGAAGGGCATCACGAGCGGCTACCTGCCGATGGGGGCGGTGATCGCGGCGCCGTGGGTCGCGGAACCCTTCTGGCGGCCCGGCGCTGGGCTGTGGCGGCACGGCTATACGTACTCGGGTCACGCCACGGCGGCGGCGGCGGCGCTCGCGAACCTCGACGTGATGGAGCGCGAGGAGCTGCCAAAGCGGGCGCTCGAGCTCGAGCGCGACCTCGTCACGGCCCTGGCGCCGCTCGCCGATCATCCGCTGGTCGGCGAGGTCCGCGCCGGCACCGGGGTCCTCGCGGCCGTTCAATTCGCCGCTGATGCCCTCGAGGCCGACCCGGGTCTGCCCGCCCGAGCGGTCACGGCCTGCAGGGCGAACGGGATCCTGACGCGGGCGCTGGGGATCGGCGCGCTCCAGGTCTCGCCCGCGCTCGTCCTCACGCAGGATGAGCTGGACGAGCTCCGCGACGGACTACGGGGCGCGCTCGACGCGGCCTGAGGGACCGTTCGGGTTCGGGCCTGGGAGCCGAGCCGGGAACGAGCTAGTGGAACGAGTGCCCGCAGGCGCAGGAGCCCTGGGCAACCGGGTTGTCGATCGTGAACCCCGAAGCCTCGAGCGAGTCGACGAAGTCGATCTTGGCCTCGGACAGGTACGGCACGCTCATGCGGTCGATCACGACGCGGACCCCGAACTGCTCCTCGGCGACGTCCTTCTCCGTGAGCTGGTCGTCCAGGTACATCGCGTACCGAAGGCCCGAGCACCCGCCGGGCTGGACGGCAACCCGCAGCGCGATGTCCGAGCGTCCCTCCTCGACCAGGAGCTCCTTGACCTTGCCGGCTGCGGATTCGGTCAGCTGGATCATCGTTCCTCCGTGGGAGACGGTGTGATGCTCGCCCGAAGATTCTAACGGTTCGGCGGGACGTTCTCGTCCCGCGAGGCCGTTTCCTTCAGGTCGACGACCTCGGCCGCGGTGATCCGTTGGAGCTCGGCCGCCGTGGTCCGGAACACCGCGTCCGGAGTGCCCGCCGCCGCCCAGACCTCCTCGAACACCAACAGGTCGGGGTCCAGGAACGTCCGGATGGGTTTGGGGTAACCGAACGGGGGCGTCCCGCCGACCGCGAACCCCGTGGCGGCCCGGGCTTCCTCCGGGTCCGCGCGCCGTGCCGCCGAGGCGCCCGCACGGGTCGCCAGGCGGCCGACGTCGACCCGGTTGGCCCCGCTCGTAAGCGCGAGCAGGGGTTCGCCGTCCGCGACGAACACGAGCGACTTCACGATCTGCCCCACCTCGCACCCGATCGCCCGAGCCGCGTCGGGGGCGGTCTTCGTCCCCTCCGGGAACCGCCGAACGTCGACCGGGTGCCCGAGCACCGTGGCGGCGTCGAGGAACCGCTCGATCGCCTTGCTCATGCGGCAACGATACCGGCCGCATGTCGGCGGGTACGATACGGCCCGCACGGCGAGGAGCGGATCTCGATCCCCGAAGCCGGGGGCCGGCCGGGGACGCGGCCAGCAGACACAGGCACAAGACGTGGCCGGAAGACGCAAAAGGAGCGATAGGGGACGTGGACCGAATCCGGCTGCTCGGGGTCGCCCACGCCGAGCGCGAACGCCTCGGCAGGACGATCCAATACACGTCCCCGGAAGCCTGGGACGCCCCGAGCGTCTGTCAGGGGTGGCGGAACCGGGACATCGTCGCCCACCTCGCCGCGCAGGACTCGGCGGCGGCCCAGCTCCTGGCCGACGACCGCGCGGCGGAGTTCGACGCGTTCCGGGAAGCCAACGACGGCGAGCTGTGGGTGAACGGCTTCAACGAGTGGGCCGTCAAGGTCCGCGAGGAGGTCCCGACCCGTCAGCTGATCACCGATTGGGGCAAGGCGGCGCAGGTGTTCCTCGTCCTGTGCTCGGGACTGACCGACGACGAGTGGGCGTCGAAGAAGGTGGAGTGGGTCGCCGGCGAGATCGGCGTGCGGTACCTCGTGCAGTCCCGCACGATCGAATGGTGGTTCCACCAGGAGGACATCCGCGAGGGCGCGGGTCTGGAGGGCAACCCGCAGCACGACCCGGTCTACCTGACGAACGACATGGCGATCCGGATGCTGCCCTGGGCGCTGGGGCAGGCCGGGTTGTCGTTCCCGGGCCGGAGCATTCGGGTGGACCTGGAGGGCGTCGGCGGGGGTACGTGGCACTGGGGCCTCGAACCGCGGACGACGCCTCCGGCGGACAAGAAGCCCGACGCGTTCATCAACGGGCGCGGCATCGCGTTCGCGCTGGTGGCCGGCCGGCGGGTGGCCGCCGAGTCCTACCTCGACGACGGCGACCTGGTCGTGGGCGGGGACGAGGCGCTCGCGATCGTCGTGCTCGAGGTGCTGCGCGCGTTCGTCGAGTAACGCCCGTCGCGCGGCTAGCGCTTCACCACCAGCCGCTTGATCGCCCGCGGCACCGCCCCGAACCGGTACTTGTACGCATAATCGCCCTTCAACATGTCGAACGCCGAACACCCCGCCTCGATCGCGATGCGGATGTCCTCGGCCACGAGCACCATCCCGGGCGACACGGGCTGATAGGCGCGGTCGAATGCCGAGTTGTACAGCGAGGTGGTGCCTTCGAACCGGAAGCCGATCGAACCCGCGAGCTTCAGATGCTCCGAGGTCTCGATGAACGTCAGGCTGAAGATCCCTCGCGGGAGGAACGCGTCGCCGAGCCTGCGGAAGAAGATCTCCATCCCCGGCTGCATGAAGACGCCCTTGGGCCCCTCGCTCGTGCGGTGCAGCTCGACGAAGCGATCGAGGAAGGGCTCGAGCGTAGCCGGGGTGGCCAGGCAGATGTGCCAGGGCCCGACCTCGGCCTCCAGGCGACGCGCCTTGCGCTTGATCTCGTGGCGCAGCTTGGCCGGCAGACGCTCGAGGTACTCCGCGTACGAACCGGGCAAGGCGAGGAAGGGGGCGACCCCGTTCTGGTCGTCGCGCACCTCGGTCGAGAACCCTTGCGCCGCAGCCGCCTCGACGAGCAGGCCGAGCCACGGCTGGTCCTCCGGGAGGCCGCGGAGGTCGGCCTCGATCCAATCGTCCGTGCGCGCGAGCGCCGCGAACAGCTCCTTCGCGACGGTGGTTCGAGCCTCGGGCAGCCCGACCGGTCCCATGTAGTCGGTCACCTCGGTCCCGCCAAGGAACCGCAGCGTTCCGTCCAGGCGCTCGAACGCGACCGCGCCGACCTGGTCCCCGTCCTCCTCGGCGAACGCGAGCAGGAGGTGATCGGGCTCGGCCGCGAACTCCTCCCAGTACAGCTTGAGGAAGGCGGGCGTGTGGAAGACGGTGCCGGCAGGGTCGGCCGTGACGAGCGCCGACCAGTCACGCCGGGCGAAGTCCCGCGGGTCCTGACTGAAGACGACGTCCATCACCGATGCGTGCGGGCCGCGCGCCCCTCGGCCGACCCTACCAGGAGCCTCCGCCCCCGCCGCCGCCACCACCGCCGGCCCCGCCGCCACCCCCGAACCCACTCGAGCCGGACCCGGCGGGTGTCGACGAGATCGTTCCGCTGGTCTGCACCGTGAACGAGTCGATGCTGTCGGCGAACTGCGCGTAGACGAACGGCCGGCTGCTCACGTACCACGTCGTGTCGGACGGGAGCTGCCCGAGCGACTCGAACGCCTTCGCCCACCTGTCCGTCACGCCGAACACGACCGCGTACGGCAGGAAGCGCGTGAACACGTTCTCCTGCTCGGCCCACTTCGACATATGCTCCTCGGCCTTCTCGATCACGACACGGAACCCGTTCACCCGCCGAGTCATCGCGGTGCCCTTGGCCGTGCGGGCGGGCATCCTGTTGGCCCCGATCAGCAGGAGGATCCCGCCGATCACGAACGGGATGCCGAGCAGGCCGTACTTCGTGAAGACGGCGAGCAGGATCGTGATCCCGATCCCGATCGACAGCGACAGAGCCCCGATGACCACCCATATCTGCCGAACGCGGTCGGGCCGCCGCAGGAACCACTTGCGCGAGACCATATCGTCGTAGAGCGCGTCCTTGACCTTGTGCAGGCGCTCGGCGAACGTCTTGCGAAGCGCCGACAGCTCGACCTGGTCGCCGTCCTCGAACAGCCCGTCCAGCAGCTTCCTCTCGTACGGCAGGAGCTCGTCGTCCGCCGGTTCGGGCAGCAGGCGCAGGTTCCAATCGGCCTTGCCGAGCAGCCACGTCTTGGGGATCTCCTCGATCACCAGGTACTTGCGCACGGCCAGGTCGACGATCGTGGCGCTCACGTCCAGCGTGTTGGCCACCTCGTCGAGGAGCGTCCCCACCTGGCCGGGGCGCAGGTCCTCGGGCGGCGCGAACTCCACCACCGAGGTTCCCTTCTCGAACAGCGGCACCGCCTGCGTCTCGGCGTCGACGGGACTACCCATTACCTGATCGACCTGTGAGCCGCGGAAGCGGACGTCGCGTCCACGCTTCCACATCAGCGTGCCGAACCCCGCGACGACGAGGGCGAGCAGCCCGATGCCTCCGCCCACGCTGGCCGGCGTGCGGGCGAACGCTTTGTCGAGCGACCAGCGCTCGTCCAGGATCGGCGCGGTGCTGGCGACGGTGCCCTGCGGGAGCGCGACCACGACCGACATCGCCTGGAACGCGGGCAGGTTCGATTGCGAGAAGACCGCATCTCCCCTCCTCGTGATCTGGGCGTGGCCGCACCGGGTCGTCGACCCGAACGCACCCCGATAGCAGGCAACCCGCGTGATATCCGTGGGGCCGCCCACGCGGACGTTCATTTCGCCGATCGACTGCTCCCACTGGTCGCCGATCGCGTTCCAGAACAGCTCGTCGTGGTCGGCGAACCCGTTCATCGCGCCCATGACCCGGTAGACGATCTCGTACGTGTGGCGCCCGGTGACTGTCGTGTCCGGGTCGCCGATACGGATCACGAAGTTGCCGTTCTCCTCGTTGGTCTCGACGTCGGCGGGCGTGCCGGCGGGCGAGGCACCAACCGACACGAGCTCGATCGGGTACACGCGGTCGAACTCGTCGTCGTAGCGGAGCCGGTTCGGGATGAACCGGATGATCCCGTGCCGGGGCGTCGATCCGAACTCCTGCACGATCGTCTCGGTGATCTCCAGGTCGCCGGACTGCTCGACCACGATGTTCACGTGGAACCGCGGGGTAGACTCGAACACGAGCTCCTGCCCGCGCGCCGGCGCGGTCGGCACCAGCATCATGAACCCGAGCGCCAGCCAACCCAACCTGACGAACCGTCTCACAGCGTCTCCACGAAGAAGAACGAGATGGCCATGATGACGTACGCGCCCGTGAGCTGAGCACCCTCCAGCCAGTTGCTCCGGCCGTCCGTCGAGATCATGAAGACCAGGACGGTCGACAGCGCCACGGCCGCCACCTCGAACGTGCTGAACACGAAGTCCATCGGGTGGCCCACCAGCAGGCTGATGAACACGAGGGCGGGCGCCACGAACAGGGCGATCTGGGTCGAGGAGCCGATGGCGATCTCGAGCGTGACGTCCACCTTGTCGCGCAGGGCGAACAAGATCGCGGACGAGTGCTCCGCCGCATTGCCGATGATGGGGATCACGATCAGGCCCACGAACAGCTCGGACATGCCGAGGTCCGCCAACGCCGGCTCGAGCGAACCCACCAGGAACTCGGCCTCGAGCGCGACCACGGCGGTGGAGGCGAGCAGGACCCCGATGGCTCGTTGTCGAGACCACTGCGGATGCTCCTCGGGCGACGGCGTTCGGAACAGGTGCTCGTGGGTGACCAGCGTGAAGATCAGGGCGGCCGCGTACAGCGCCATCAGGACCGCGGCCACGGTGGCGCTGACCACCTCGCGCTGAGCGAACGTCTCGTGGCCCGCCCCGTGGGCGAACAGCGCGGGCATGAGGAGGCCGGTGACCGCGAGCACCAGCGAGGTGGCGTGCACGGAGGCGGCGCGCGCGTTGTAGGTCTGCTCCTCGTGCTTGAGCCCGCCCACCAGGAACGACAGTCCGAGGACCAGCAGAAGGTTCCCGATGATCGAGCCGGTGAGCGACGCCTTCACGATCTCGATCTTGTCGTCCATGATCAGGAAGAACGCGATCACCAGCTCGGTCACGTTTCCGAACGTCGCGTTGATCAGCCCACCTACACGGGGACCCGTGTGCAGGGCCAGCTGCTCGGTGGAGCGCCCGATCAGCCCCGCCAGCGGCAGGATCGCGCCCGCCGCGGTCAGGAAGATCAGGAGCTCGTTGCCGCCGGCCACCTCGAGCCCGATGGAAACGGGGACGAGGACGAGCAGCCAGTCGAGCGATGGTCGGGCTCTCGGCACGCGCGAAGCCTATGCGGTCGGAGGGCGGCGTGCGGTGAGCGACCGCTAGGCTGACGCCGTGACGGAAGCGGGGACGCCGAAGCTCTATCGGGAGTACGCGTCGTGGTGGCCGCTGCTGTCGTCGCCGGAGGGATACGTCGAGGAGGCCACCGAGTACGCACGGCTGATCCTCGGCGCAACGAACGGCGAGGCCCACACGGTCCTCGAGCTCGGCTCCGGCGGCGGCAACAACGCCTCGCACATGAAGGGGTCGTTCGACCTGACCCTCGTCGACCGCTCGCCGCAGATGCTCGAAGTGAGCCGGGGGCTCAACCCCGAGTGCGAGCACATCGAGGGAGATATGCGTTCGGTGCGTCTGGGGCGGGCGTTCGACGCGGTGTTCGTGCACGACGCGATCGCGTACATGACCACCGAGGACGATCTACGCGGGGTGTTCGCGACGGCGTTCGAGCACCTGCGTCCCGGTGGCGTGGCGCTGTTCGTTCCCGACGCCCTGACCGAGACCTTCGAGGCGGCGGCGGACCACGGCGGGCACGACGGGACGGACCGGGCACTGCGCTACCTCGAGTGGACCTGGGATCCGGACCCGGACGACACGACGCACCGGATGGACCTCACGTACGTGTTCCACGAACCCGACGGGTCGGTCCACGTCGAGCTCGACGAGCACGTGTGCGGGCTGTTCCCCCGGGGGACGTGGCTCGGGCTGATCGAGGGGGCCGGGTTCGAGGTGCGGGCCGTGCCGCTCACCCACGACGAGCGCCCGGTCGGAGCCGAGGGCTTCCTGGCGGTTCGCCCCCGGTAGCTAGTGCGGGGCCGAACCCCCGGCCTCGCCCTCGCCGGCGAGCGCCTCCTGCA